>JBBRMC010000027.1:0-14370 GCA_038231055.1 Leptolyngbyales cyanobacterium | reverse complement strand
TTTGGTTTAGGCAGTGATGGGCACCCCTACTCACTCGCTGAAATCGGTCGAGCGCTCGATCTGTCACGCGAGCGAGTCCGTCAAATCGAAGCAAAGGCGCTGCAAAAATTGCGCCAACCCAAACGGCGTAATCGCGTCCGTGACTACCTAGAATCTTTGAGTTAGAACAATTCAAACCAACGTGAAGATACTCTCACCTAGAAAGGATCGTAAACCCTTTTCTCTACTGGATTAGAGACACCGCTATCACTGTTCCCAGTCTTGAATATAATTCCCAACAAGGTGACTTTCTTGCAAATCACCTTGTTTTTTTATATGCTATATTCTCAAGAAAGGAGGCTTTGTTGAGAATATGAATGCTTCTGTATACACTGCGGCTTCTCTAAAAGCTGAATTAAACGAAAAGGGTTGGCGCTTAACTCCACAGCGCGAAACTATCTTGCAGGTCTTTCAAAACTTGCCAAAAGGAAACCATCTGAGTGCAGAAGATCTCTACGAAACGCTGCAAGCAGATGGAGAAGGCATTAGCCTATCGACGATTTATCGCACCCTCAAAATGATGGCGCGAATGGGAATCCTGCGGGAGTTAGAGCTAGCTGAAGGGCATAAGCACTATGAGATCAATCAACCTCATCCCTATCATCACCATCATTTAATCTGCGTGCGGTGCAGTAAAACGATCGAGTTCAAGAGTGATCCAATTCTCAAAATTGGCACCAAGGCAGCTCAGAAAGAAGGCTATCACTTGCTCGATTGCCAGTTGACCATTCACGCGGTTTGCCCAGCCTGTCAGCGGTCACTGCTGCCCAATTAGCGATAAGCGACTCTGGCATCTAGACCGCGCGATCGCAGCAAGCTCGATTGCTTCTCGGCTCTGTTTTGATCGGGGAAAGCTCCTGCCAACACGTAATCGCCAAGCTTAGATCTTGCCTCAACTGCGCCAGAAACCACCTGTCTAACTCTAAACAACGTGTTGTAATCCTGTTTGGGAACCACCACGATAAAGCGATTTACTCGATCGTAGTTGTTTCCAGCCGTCGTACTTCCCAAGGCTGACAGCGTTCGTGCGTCGGCAATGCCCGTTATTGGAAGTCGTCTGTCTTGCTGAAAGCGCTGAACCGCATCACTGGTTTGTGTCCCGAAGTAACCAGTAGCTGTCCCATTGAAGTAGCCAAGGGCTTGGAGACGACGCTGAAGGTCTTCGACATCAGAGCCACTGTCCCCGATCGCCAACTGCCGACCCGACGGATTGTAGCTAGTGTCGGGGACGGTCGGAGAAGACCCTGCAAGCGCTTGTGTAACTTGGTCTCCCGCAATACCATCCGCAGTCAACCCGCGTGCTCTTTGAAATCTGAGTACCGCATCTTCGGTTTGTTGCCCAAACATCCCGTCGATCGCGCCGCTATAGTAGCCCGCCGAACTTAGACGACGCTGTAAATCACTGACGGCAATTCCTTGATCACCCTGTCGAAGCACTCCACCATAGCTACCATTACTAAAACTTTGGTTAGAGGAGTTAAAGGTTTGGCTGACCGTTTGGCTGCCTCTTGACAATGCCGCTTCGGTAGCAGGTCCAACAACCCCATCTGGGTCGAGTCCGTTGCGTTGTTGGCATTCGATGACCGCTGCTTTTGTCTGAGAACCAAAAACGCCGTCAGCAGAACCGTTATAACAACCAGCCGCCGCTAGCCGATTTTGTAAGTCAGAAACCTCAGCACCGCTGTTTCCCTGTTGCAAAAGCGCCATCGCAGAACTAGCAATGCTCAAAATCGTCAAGCTGACGGCGATACTCAAAAACTTAACCCAAGCTGCACTGGAAAGTTTATGCCAATTCAACCCATTTAATGAAGGGATAGAGCCGAGTTGAGCAACGGGTCGATCGTCATCAGGCAACTCGTTAGCACAAGCTAAATGCAAATAAGCAAGGGTTTCCATAGTCGTCAGGCAGGGGGTAGTTAACGAGGCTAGTGTGAAAAGTCTTTTACTCTTCCTTCACAAACATCTTAGCCTTATCACCTATAGAGTGCCTATACCTTGACGGGGAATCACTATTCTCACTAGAAGTTTTTCTTTGAATACCTAATATAGATGTACAGATCGACATCACTGAGTAGTTTTCTCGATATTTCCAGCTTTTACCCAGCCTTCACGATCGCTCGATTGCAGTCTCACCTTCTGCCAGTCGCCATCAGAGCTAGTTTCCAACACAGTTACTTTATCGTTGTATTCAATTCCACCAATTTGCCCCGAATCTCGACCGGGGGCATCTCGCAGAATTAGCCCGATCGATTGACTGACTCGCCCTTCGTAAGCGCCCGGTGGCAAAGGTTTAGGGGAAGGAGACGCATCAACAGGGTCAGGTCGATCAGTAGAAACAGCTTTAGGTTTTGCGGCTACTTTAGTCGGTGAGGATGGCTTATCGTTGGAAAAGACAGGTCTGGGAGGTGGAGTGCTCAACTTTGCGATAAGGAATTGAGCCGCAACAAAGCTGCCCCCCGCTAAGAGCGCGATCGCCAAAAACAATCCCGTAAAGACTTTGAGTAAACCCGACCAACTCATGTAATTTCCCCAAAAACGGTGAAGCAAGCCAAATAGTAACATCTGTCGGCACAGCAGCACGGGGAATTTTGTAGGTCTGCTCGTCACTCAGGCTGTTGAAGTTGACGTTGAATGCGATCGCTCAAACTACTGTGTTTAGATGCAAGCCGTGCTTTTCCGGCGGCTGCCCATTCTTGCAGGAAGTCGATCTGTTCTTTTGCAGTCCGGGCAAGGGGGACAATTTGACTCGCTGCCTCTAAGATATCGTCTGTCGTGAAATCTCGATTTTGGCTAAAGCCGAGGTGCATCGCTTCGATCAAGGTTTGCTCAACTTCCGCTCCAGAAAAATCAGGAGTTTCGTAGGCAAGACGTTCTAAATCGTATTGTTTTAGGTTGTGGGGACGCAGACGAGACAGATGAACGGCAAAAATAGCGCGTCGCTCTTCTTGAGTGGGGAGACCTACAAAAAAGATTTCGTCGAATCGTCCTTTTCGCAGCATTTCTGCGGGTAGAGACTGAATATTATTAGCGGTGGCAACGACGAATACTGGAGACGTTTTTTCAGCTAACCAGGTGATGAACGTGCCAAACACGCGGCTAGTCGTTCCGGCATCGCCCCGACTATCTATGCCAGCAAAGGCTTTATCGATCTCATCGATCCAGAGAATGCAAGGAGCCAGTGCTTCAGAGAGTTGAATCATTTGGCGAGTTCGCGATTCTGACTCGCCGACCAAACCTCCAAACAGACGACCGACATCAAGCCGCAACAACGGCAGGTGCCAATGGTGAGCGATCGCCTTCGCCGTGAGCGACTTGCCGGTGCCCTGAATGCCAACTAAGAGCAACCCTCGCGGATGAGGTAACCCATATTGCCGCGCCCGCTCAGAGAAAGAACCGCCTCGTCGGAGTAACCAGTCCTTAAGATTATCCAGTCCGCCGATATCATTAATATTCTCAGTTGCAGGATAGAAATCTAGGATTTGAGTTTGACGAATCGTTTGACGTTTTTCTTCAAGAATCAAATTAACATCGTCGGACTGTATCTCGCCGTGAAGCGCGATCGCGCGTGCCAAAACTCGGCGGATTCGCTCGGTTGATAACCCTTGGCACGATCGGACTAACTCATCCAAAACCTTAGCATCCAGCCGTTGCCCCGTTGAACTTAAGAGCCGTTCAATCTCAAGCTTGATTTCAGCCGCACTCGGAAGGGGAAACTCCAACACAGTTAAAACTTCGCTTAAATCGTCGGGAATCGAAATCTGAGGAGACAACAACACCAAATTTTTGGGTTGAGATTTGAGAAGCCGCGCCAAGTTGCGAAGTTTGCGCGAGACTGAAATGTCGTCTAAAAACCGATGAAAGTCTCTTAAAACAAAGATTGCCGGGGCACTTGCTGGAAGCTTTTCGATCAACTCTAATGCTTGAAGAGGATTGCGCTTGCCAAATCCGACATCATTGGGATTTCCTTGATACCCATCGACGAAATCCCAAATATAAACGGCTCGATCGCCCTGACTTTTAGCGCACTGCACGATCGCCGCTTCAACCCGCTCCTCTTCACGGGTGGGAACGTAAATGATCGGGTAGCGCGCTCTTAACAGGAGATTAAACTCGTTGCTGAAGGTCATAGCAAAGTAGGGGCAATAGGGAAAGCGAATTGCTAAAGTAAGCTCCTCTTCCTAACCGTACACGATGCGATGGTTTTGACATCCCTCTCTATGAAGGGAGTTGACCCTTTAAAGCTTCTAAGGATGCCCAGCGTCGATCGATTCCAGGCTTTAGAACTGCATCTGAGACTTCGATCCCAGCGCACTGTTGATCGCACAATTGCTTTTGAGGAATCGCTAAACACAATTGCTCATAGAGCCAATCTGTAGGTCTGAAGAAGCCGTCTGGGGGCAAGCTTTCAACCAAGTCATCAATGGAGAGATCTTGATCAAAGGGCAACGTTCCTAAGTCATCAACGGCATCGTTCAGCCAGATTATTTCCGATGCAGCAACTGATAGTCGGTGATTGAATTGCTGGAGACAGCGATGACAAACTAGCGTCACGATCGTATCGGCTTGGGCTGAGGCTTCAAGATAGTTTCCGTGATGGGTGACTGCCACAACGCCTTGCACCAGAGTCAGGGTCTCAATGCCCTTCAGGTTTTCTTTGAACTCGATCGTTTCGGTGCAATTAGGGGCTTGAGCGATCTGAGGAATATGAATTGGTTTCATCTTCGGAAGTGACCCTCCTAAAAACTGAGAAGCCCGCACATCTTTCAGTACAGGCATTCTTTACACTCTACTATTCTAGCGATTCGGCAGGCTATCCATCTAAGTTGGTTGGCTGAACCACCAAGCGACGATCGGGTTCTTGCCCACGGCTGTAGGTTGCCAAATCAGCGCTCTCTTTGAGAATCGTATGAATTTGTCTCCGCTCGGCTGAAGACAGCGATTTAAGCTCAACCTCTTTGCCCGTTTGCCGAACTTCCTCGGCAGCTTGTTGGGCAATGTCTAACAACTCTTGCTGACGGCGTTGACGATAGCCCGCCAACTCAATGGTGTAAGCACCCTGCTGGTCTTCTGGCTTACCCAAGTTAAGTGTAGAGTTTGCCAAATACTGAATCGAGTCAAGTGCGGCTCCTTGAGTGCCAATCAAGGCTTCGATTTGATGAGGCTTTAAAGCTGAGTCGTCGATCGTCAACCAACAGCTAGTTTCTGAGAAGGTTTCCTTCACCTCTGCCGTGATCGGTGCAGACAAGTTTGCCAGCTTCAAAAAGTTTTCTAACCACTGCTGACCCAGTTGTTCAAATTGACGATCGCTCATAGTTATTAATTAAGCCTTCTTTTTGCGACCGGGTTCAAACGGTAGAGTTGCCTCTCCGCCTTTATCGCCTCCACTCTTTGCTTCTTCAGCATCGACAATCTTTTGCAGATTTTCAGGAAGCGGCTCTCTCGACAGAAAGAATGTTTGCGCTGTTTGGAAAACGTTACCAATCACCATATACATCAGCACACCGGCAGGAAGAGGGAAGAATAGAAACATCCCAGAGAAAAGGATTGGAGTGATCTTGTTCACCGTATCTTGCTGTGGGTTGCCGCTGGCTCCACTTTGACCCGATAGCAGTTGGTTCACGTAAAGGCTAATACCAAAGAAGATCACCATGCCAATGATGTCCCAGTGGAGAGCGCCATCCGGATCGATCGCTCCCACCCGTCCCAGAGCGTCAATAAATAGAAAGCCCTTACTTGCTGCCAATCCAGGCACGATCGCTTGCAGAGTGACATCGCCGGGCTGAAGAGCTTCGATCGTGCCATCATCTCTAATTTGAATCCGTTCTGCGCCGTTGACCACCTTAAATTTAGGGGTCAAATCACTGTCGGGGTATTCTGTCACCAAGGCATCGAATGGCTTGCCTTCGATCGTCTGAAACTCGATCTTAGTTTTCTCGCCAACCGCGAGACGAGTTCCACTTGGTGCGACCGCAGCAATTTTGGTGTGAACGCTATCTGACAAATAAATGTTTTGAGGCGGCGTGACAAATGCCTGGGGCTGAATCTGCTCAATCTGTTCTCTAGGCAGAATTTGGAGGTTCACTGAGTAGGGAACATCTGAAAAGGGCGAGCCTCGCAGCGTCGCAAACAGCGCAAACAAGACAGGCATTTGCATCACAACAGGCAGACAACCTGCAAGCGGATTGCCAAACTCCTTGTAAACCGCGCTCATCTCTTGCTGCTGCTTGGCAGGGTCGTCTTTGTAGCGCTCCTGAATCTCTTTCACCCGCTTTTGCATCGCAGGCTGAGACACCTTCATGCGACGCATACTGCGAATAGAACCAGCGCTGAGTGGGTAAAGCGCAAAGCGAATTACCAAAGTCAGTGCCACGATCGCCAAACCGTAGCTGGGCACGATTCCATAGAAGAAATCGATGATCGGTAGCATTACATTGTTGGAAAGAAAGCTTATACCGAAGTCCATTCGCCTTACGTCTCTACCTAAAAAGTCTGGGTTTGCTGAATTCGATTTGCCGAACTTGAGTACAAGAGTCTTGCACGTTGGCTCAGAACAAGTTTCAGTGTAGCTTGTAGTTCGCTCGTTAAACGATCAAGAAGGCAACCCAAGAGGTTGGGATATCCGAACGGTTTAACTTTGCTTACCCAACGCACCGCTTGCTTTTTTTGCCCGTTCAGAGAGCTTGTCGTTGATGAAGTCGTACATCTCGCGAAACTTGGGAACCGATCGCATTTCGATCCGGCTACCATCCCGGAGCGTCAACACCATATCTCCCCACATACCAAGTCCACGGGGAACCGTGACCACTTTAGTAATGTCAGAGTAAATGACATCCACTTGATCGCGACCCATCCAACCGCCTGTGACTCCAATCCGCCGATCCGTTATTCGGTAGCGCAGCCATAGCGCCCGGACAATTGAGCCGATCGTTAACGGCAAACAAATGACCGTTGGTGCCAAAAGTATGCCGATGATCAGATCCCCGATGTGAGGTCCACCTTCGTAATACACGTCTTCTTTAATTGCCATTCAACACCTCAGCGTTTGTCAATAACTGCTCTAATTCTTGCAGAAGTTGAAAATAATCGCACTCAACTGCTTGCGGACGCACAATAATTATGAGCTTCCAGCCAGAAGTCATCCGAGGTAAAAGGTGTCGAAACGCCGCTCGAATTCGCCGCTTGATCCGATTGCGAATCACCGCCCGCTTACTGACCTTACGGCTAATTGAGATGCCCATTTGAGAGGGAAGTGGCTCTAAAAATGCCCCTGGCTCAAGAGATTTTTTAGGAAGCTTCGAGTGATGCAACGCTCTTAGAGTCAGATGGGTCGAGTTGCGTCGAAGACCACGTTGATAGACTCCGTTGAAATCTCTGTGATGCTTCAGTCGATTGGGTTTAGACAATGCCAAAGCAAACCTCACCGTCGATCGCGTCTAACCCACTCACGTCTTTTAACCCGAAACGGTCAACCGAGCGCGTCCTTTCTTGCGACGAGCCGTGATCACTCTCCGACCTGTTGCTGTCCGCATTCGGGCACGAAAGCCAGACTTCCGTCTTCTTTTACGGCTGGTTCCTTCTAAAGTTCGCTTGGTCATTGTCGTTGTTTCCGCTAGTTGAGATGTGAAAAAGACCGTGGGAAAGCCACAGTCTATAAATATAGCACTATGTTTAATGAGTCAAATCGAGGAAAGTTGAGTCAGTCAAAAGACCGGGACGAACGACATCCGCCCCGACCTGGGATGACCTGCCTATTGTGATTAGCTAATGGTCACAATCCAAGTGCCGATGTCACGCAGCAAGGGCACATCTCCAGGAGACAAGACTCGGCAATTGAAGTAAAACATTCCACCATTGCTGGGGTTTTTGACATTTGAGAAGATTAGCTCCACATTCGACCCGGCAGGAACGGGGTCTTTTGGAAAAACTTCAATCACATAATTTTCTTTTTCCCACTTGACTTCCTGAATAGGAAATTTTTTGTCATTGACCATCAGTTCGACACTCTTAGGATCGAAGGTGCCTTTGTAATAGTCGGGATAGTCGATCGAGAACTGAGCCACTGCAACCTTCATTCGTTTGCGCTCAATTCTCATCCGGTAGCGATCCCAGGAGTTGGTATTGCCGCCGAAGTCTAGCCGATAGTTGAGTTGGTTTTCGCTCTTAACGCCACTAAATAGAGTGAGACCAGGCAAGCCCTGAGAAAATGCCACGATCGGAAGCCCTGCGACAAGGCAGCCCGCGATCGCTAAGGTTGAGACAGCACGTCGCATCGAAAATCCTCTGAGCAGCATAGGCGTTTGACCTAAAGAACTAGGGTGAGTGGTTGAGTAAACAGACTTCATTAATATTGACATTACCAGGAAACCAGGCGAGAAAACTCAGTGAGCTAGCGCCTGTTCACTAAGACGTACCCATCTCCTAAATTGTGCCTTGGTATAGAAAAACCTCTAAAAATTGATTGAGCGATCGTTCGTCATCACCCCCAGCCTAAAGAAAGAGGATAGAAATTGTCAGTGATTAAGACACATCTTCAATTTGAATTTAACAGATATTTACACGTTAATTTAAATTAACACTATCTCTCATTTTCTATCTCCTAAAGAAGATGAGGTCTGCTCAAACCAATCCGTATGATGAGCTTTCCAGTGTTTAAAACGGATGTATCCTAACGAATTCAATTCAATAATTCTTAATGAATCATGAGTTGAATTTGACATTTTCTAAAGCCCTGGAGCTTGAAGAAAAAGGCGATCCCAAAATTACGATTGTCTCAATATTGACTATGGAAACTTTAGAATTAATGAGAAGAAATCTGAGCCAACTATGGCGACGATCGCTTTGGTTTCGTAGCCTTAGTTTAATCACTGCTTTTACATTAGGGGCACTGCTGATTGTGCTGCCTGCGCGATCGCAGCCCGTCGTTTTAACCTTCCTGATGAATGCCCCGGAGGTTCCTCCATTTCGACCCATTATTAAAGAATTTGAGCAAAAAAATCCGGGTATTCGTATCAACATGGTTGAAGGTCCAAATGCTTCAAACTTGATCGAAGATTTGAACACTTCTTCATTTCTATTGGGCGGATCGCCCTATGACCTGATCAATATGGACATCACCTGGGTGCCTAAATTTGCGGCGGCAGGTTGGTTAAAAGATTTGACGGGTTTGATTTCTCAAGAGGAACTGTCACAGTTTTTGCCTGGTGATATCAACGGCAGCCGCTATCAAGATAAACTCTATCGGCTTCCGTGGCGCACTGATGCGGCGGTTTTGTATTATCGAACTGATTTGCTCGATCAAGCAGGGCTAAAACCTCCCGAAACGTTTGCTGATCTGACCCAAGCCTCTAAAACCTTGCAGGATAAAAAATCTGCTCAGTGGGGCTATGTCTGGCAAGGACGACAATATGAAGGCGTTGCCGCCATGTTTGTCGAGGTGCTGCAAGGCAACGGTGGTTTTTGGGTTGACCCTAAAACCAATCAGGTGGGTTTAGACCAACCTAAAGCGATCGAGGCGCTCAAATTTCTGCAAAGCACGATTCAGCAAAATATTTCGCCTGGTGGTGTCATTAACTACATGGAAGACGATGCCCGTCGTCTGTTTCAAAGTGGCAGCACCGCCTTTATGCGAAACTGGCCCTATGCGTGGGCTTTGCTCAACGCAGACGATTCTCCGGTAAAGGGCAAGGTGGGAATTAAGACGATGGTTCATGCCCCTGGGTTGAGCAGCGCTTCTTGTCTAGGAGGCTGGGGTTGGGGCATCGCTAGCACCAGCCAGCACCCTGAAGAAGCTTGGAAAGCCGTGCAGTTTTTCACCAGTGCCGAAACTCAGAAAAAGCTGATTTTTGGGACGGGCTATCTGCCAAGCCGTCGATCGCTTTATAACGATCAAGAACTGCTGGCAAAATACAATTTCTTTCCCTTAGTGCTGAAGGCGTTAGAAACTCCAGCTCTGCGCCCTTCGATCGCTCAATATGCTCAAACGTCTGATATTTTGCAACGTTATCTGAGTGCTGCCCTGTCGGGACGAACCAGTGCAGAAGAGGCGATGCAGTCAGCCGCCAGAGAAACACGAACCTTGCTAGGAGCCTAGTTTGCCGTTATGGAAGATATCATTCGTCAACGAGAACGACGAGCAGGGTGGGCACTTACGATTCCGGCGTTGCTGATTTTGGCGCTGGTGTTTGTCTATCCGATCTTGAGAGCCTTTTGGCAAAGCTTTTTTACCCAAAACTTAGGAACTCAGCTTCAGTCTGAGTTTACAGGATTTGCGAACCTGACTCGCATGGCGCAAGATGGGCGGTTTTGGCAAAGTTTGTGGAACTCCGCAGTGTTTACATTCTTCTCAGTGCTGCTGGAGTTTATCTTAGGTCTGGGCATCGCTCTAGTATTGAACCAGCCCTTTCAGGGACGAGGCATTGTGCGAACGATCGCGATTCTTCCCTGGGCGTTGCCAACTGCATTAATTGCCCTGGCATGGACATGGATCTTTAACGATCAGTATGGCGTTGTCAACGACATTCTATTGCGGTTAGGAGTAATTCAAACTGGAATTAACTGGTTAGGCAATCCCACGTTAGCGATGGTGTCTGTGATCGTGGCGGATGTTTGGAAGACGACTCCATTTATCAGTATTTTGCTACTAGCGGGATTGCAATCCATTCCAAGTGACTTGTATGAAGCGCAAGCGATCGACGGTGCAACGCCCTGGCAAAGTTTTCGACAAATCACGCTGCCATTGCTACTGCCGCAAATTGTGATTGCCCTGCTGTTTCGATTTGCCCAAGCCTTCGGAATTTTTGACTTGATCGCGGTTATGACGGGAGGCGGTCCAGGTGGCGCAACTGAGACCGTTTCGCTATATATCTATGCAACGATTATGCGTTATCTAGATTTTGGCTATGGCGCTGCCCTGGTGATTGTGACTTTCTTGCTGTTGGTGTTAGTCGTTGCGATCTCAAGTTATTTTCTGAGTCGATCTAGAGCTAGAGCATCGGGAGCCGTTTAATCATGACCACTGTCTCTCCAAAAACCATTGATCGTGACACTCAAAAGGGGTCAGGTCACTCGATCGTAAGACGATTGATTTTACCCATTTCGGCAGCATTGACCGTTATCTTCTGTCTTGCCCCGATTCTATGGCAATTGTTGACTTCCTTTAAAGTAGATGCGGATATCGCGGCGATTCCTAATGTCTACATTCCGGGTCGATATACGCTAGATCATTATCAAGCCCTGTTTGAGCGTCGTCCGTTTTTTAACTACATTCTCAACAGTGCTATTGTCTCGATCGCGTCTACAATCCTCGCATTAGGATTAGGCGCGCCTGCCGCTTATGCACTAGCGCGATTAAAGCTTCAAGGTGAACGGATTCTTTTAGCAGCCGTCCTACTGGTAACGCTGTTTCCTCCAATCCTATTATTTTTAGGATTGCTAGAAGTGATTCGATTCTTACATCTCGGCAATAATTATTTGGCGCTGATCATTCCCTATACTGCGATTAACTTGCCGTTAACCATTTTAGTCATGCGGAGTTTCTTTCAGCAGTTGCCCAAAGATTTAGAAGACGCTGCCAGAGTCGATGGCTATAACACCGGAAGAATGCTGCTAGAAATCGTTCTACCGATGACGATTCCAGCACTGGTGACAACGGGAATTCTCACGTTTATTTCTGCCTGGAATGAGTTTATCTTTGCCCTCACCTTTATCACTCGCGAGGAGATGAAGACCGTTCCTGTTGCAGGGGCACAACTTGGAGGAGCTTCGCCGTTTGAAGTTCCCTATGGTCCGATCGCGGCGGCAACTGTTTTAGGCACCATTCCCCTAGTGTTGCTCGTGTTATTTTTTCAACGTCGGATCGTGCAAGGTTTGACGGCTGGGGCTGTTAAAGGTTAATGATTTCTCGTTCTTCATTTTTTTTAAGTCGTTATGGATAAGCAACTTGAACTGGTTGATTTGCGTAAAGCTTATACGCCGCAGGTGATTCCCGTTAAAAACGTGAGCTTGAGTGTGAAGCAGGGAGAATTTCTCACGCTCTTAGGTCCGTCGGGCTGCGGCAAGTCAACGATTTTGCGAATGATTGCGGGGTTAGAGCAACCCACGAGCGGCAAAGTTTTGATTGATGGGCGAGATGTGAGCCGATTGGGTCCGGGCGATCGCAACATTGCGATGGTATTTCAAAGTTATGCGCTCTACCCGCACATGACGGTGCGTGAAAATATCGCCTCTGGGTTGAAACTCAGAAAAACGCCACCGGGAGAAATTCAGCAGCGCATTCACGATGTCGCTGATTTCCTCGGCTTGCATGAGTTGATGAATCGCAAGCCTGGACAACTATCGGGAGGACAACGCCAACGAGTTGCAGTCGCTCGAACTCTCGTGCGTCGCCCCGATGTGTTTTTGCTAGACGAGCCACTGAGTAACTTAGATGCGCTGCTGAGAGAACACGTCCGGGCAGAGCTTAAGCAGTTATTTCAGTCACAAAATGCCCCGGTTGTGTATGTGACGCACGACCAGACTGAGGCAATGACGCTCTCGACTAAAGTTGCGCTACTGAACAACGGCTTTTTGCAGCAGCTAGACACGCCAGAGGGCATTTATAGCAATCCTGCCAATCAATTTGTCGCTGGGTTTATCGGTAGTCCCCAGATGAACTTTTTGAGCGTTCCGTGTGATGGAAGAAACGCGATCGTGGGCACTAGCCGTGTTCCTTTGCCTCATGGAGTCACGGCTCCTAAAGAAGTGGTGCTAGGAATTCGCCCCGAACACGTTCATTTGGCAACGTCTGAAAATGAACCCACGATTCGAGGTCAGGTGTTCTTAATTGAAAACTTGGGAATGCACAATCTGGTGAGTGTTCAAGTTGAGGGCACTCAAGAACCCATGAAGGTGCGGGCGTTGATGGGAATGCACGATGGAATTAGCAGCGGTAGCGCGGTGAGATTAGCATTTTCGATCGACTCTATACACTGGTTTGACGCAGCAACGGGCGATCGCTTAGTGAATGCCCCTGCAAAAGTAATGGTAGAAAGCTAAGAGCCAGATGGCTAGGGCAATGCCTCTAACGTCTGGCTCTCAAGGTTTGAATGAGTGCCTGACAGTTTCTCAGCCATTCGCGCCTGATTGACATAGGATTGTTTTTGACCTCAAGCGATTTGCCATGTCTATCAAAAAGATTTTGTCGATCGGGCTACTCATCTTCGTTCCTATCTCGATCGCAGCCGAGAAGCTAGAGTGGGGAACCTTGACGGTTTTTGTGACTTCGGCATTGGCGATCGTGCCGCTCGCGATTTGGTTAAGCACCGCTACCGAAGAAGTTGCCGTGGTCACAGGTCCTTCGGTGGGTGGCTTGCTAAATGCCGTGTTTGGCAACGCCACCGAACTGATTATCGGTCTAGTCGCCCTTAGAGCCGGACTGATTGACATCGTTAAAGCCAGCATTACTGGAACCATCATCAGCAACTTGCTGTTGGCAATGGGGATGTCCATGTTCTTCGGGGGACTGCGGTTTAAAGAGCAAGAATTTAAACCGATCGTAGCGCGGGTGAATGGATCATCCATGACGCTGGCGGTGATTGCGATTTTGCTGCCCTCAATGGCATTTTATTTCGCTGGGGAAGTCGAAACGCTGCCCGTTAAAGAACTCTCGGTCACCGTAGCGATCGTGCTGATTGCGGTTTACGCGATGACGCTAATCTTCTCACTCAAAACCCATAACTATTTATACGAAGTCGGCATCTCTGAGCTTGCAGACAGCGACGAGCCTGAACATAAACCGAACCTCTCGCTCTGGCTCGGCGTTTTGCTTGCCTCGACCGTGGCAGTCGCCTACGAGTCTGAGATTTTTGTGGGTGTGGTTGAAGAAGCGACTAAAGGATTAGGATTAACACCTCTATTTACCGGAGTCATTCTCTTGCCATTGGTGGGCGGGGCGGCGGAATATGTGACAGCGGTTGGCGTTGCCGTTAAAAATAACATGGATTTGTCGGTTTCTGTCGCGATGGGTTCTAGTTTGCTCGTTGCGTTGCTAATGGCACCGATGTTGGTATTAGTGGGGCAAGCGATCGGGCAACCCATGGATCTCAGTTTCAACCCGTTTGAGGTGGTAGCAGTCACCGTTGCAGTCGTCGTCGCCAATCTCATTAGCTTAGACGGACGATCGAACTGGTTAGAAGGAATCCTTTTGTTAGCAACCTATGTGATTTTGGGTGCAGCATTCTATTTTCAGCCTGCGTAACGCGATCTGAGTCCTGCCCTCTTCCCCTTCATTGCTCCGGTTCAGTCGGCTTGTGCCCCCTAAATCCCCCATTCTGGGGGACTTTGACACTAGAGTCT
>JBBRMC010000026.1:0-14376 GCA_038231055.1 Leptolyngbyales cyanobacterium | reverse complement strand
TTGACTAAATGTGTCCTCAAAGAGAAATCGTCAACTCAATTTGCTGTCGCGCCTAGCAAATCGGAATTGGCACCAGTGAGCTTTGCAAGGATTTCAATTTCCTTAGGAGAGGTTTTCGTACCCTTGTGCCTAATACGTGATATACGACCATTCTACGGCTGATCGCATATACTCAAAACACGCTCAGCCCACTCGCTAACAGGAGGCTGGCTTTAGTTCTTGTCCTATGCGCCCCGCGCACTTCATCCTGCCCTCCCTCCCTTACGCTGCTACGCGCGGCACGCGGGCGGCGTCGCTACAATCCCTTACTGGATCGACGTTATCAAATCAGATTGCCGCTCTGCCTTCCGCGCATGACGATTACATCAATCGTATATCAACAGGTGTACACAGTATCTCTGTGGCACTTATGCGCGGCTCTCTTCGTTCACCGGAGGCACCATTAATGGTGCTATTTAATTACTCACAATTACAAGACTAGCTTAGAATCAGGATGTCTTACAGTGGTGGGGCGCGAGCGCCTTTATTTTCCAAAGTCCGTAAACCCTTAACTAGCAACCGTGTACATACAATCCACGCCCCTAAAATCAGCTCTTGAGGATTGCGCAAAAATCCAGAAAGCCCAACAGAGCTACTGTGTACACCAATTATTACTGGTAAAAAGTTGGCGGAAGAATAGCCCCAGTCACAAGCCATCAGTCCTGCCTGGTCGAAGATTATCTCACCTGCTAATAGTTCTGTTTGTTTCTCGGCCTCTTTGTACGTCTGTGAAATAACAAACAATTCCGGCCGACCTCGCCAGACCGGAAGGCCCGAAAGGTTCAAAGGTTCTGAGCCCCCCGCCACGTCTGCCGCTCTGCCTGAATACCATCGAACCAGGGCCCCGGCGTCAAGACTTGCGCAGCAACCCGCAGGGCTCGGTCTTGATGCTGGGAGTTCGCTGGTAGGCTCAAAGCCAGGCAGAAGAAAGGGGGGCTCTAAAACAATAGGCGCTAGCTCACAAGGCTGCTCCGGCTCAGCGACCATCTCAAAATCAACACGTTGATCGGCAACATCAATTTCTTGAAGGGTTACGAGATCCCCTGAGTCTGCACCAACGGCGGAAGGATATAAATCTTTTTCTTCAAAACCTAGCGCCCTAGTACCCCCGCTCCCTATAAGATTTAGATCTAAAAAAGAGTTCTCTTCGCCTGCGGCCCTTGGCAATGCCACCACCGGCGATATCTTCCATATATCCAAATGGCGCTTAACAGTGTGATAACTGCAACCGGTCAGTCTCATGATTTGCCGTCCTGTTACTTTCCGGCCCTGGTCGATCAAAAGTTGTACGGCTGCGCCGATCTTCTCTCTGGCCTCAGCTTCCCGATCTTCATTGCCTTTCTTCAGATCTTCTACCGTCCAGGTGCGGCAAGAGCCACGCGATAGGGCTATAAGCCTCTCTATCAAGCGATCTGTCATCAGGTAGGGTGTTCGCACCTGGACCGCTCCAGACGTCCTACGCCACTTCACGGCCCGCCTGATCTGCGCCTCTACTTTGCGCCAGTTACCCCGGTTTATATGGTTGCAATATCCGTAATGCTTACTTTCCAACCACGCCCGGATCAGCCGGTAGCGCGCTTCGTCGTTCTGCGCCGCCGGCAACGCCGGCACGCCGGCGGACTCGTCTCCGTGCCATAAGTAATGCTCCACGAACAGGATCGCATCATGTCGCTGCCCTTTAGCTGTTAAGCCGGTTTGCCAGTATTGGCGCCCTTCTTCGTATTTCTCTGTAATTAACCGGTAATTAAAGAATCCCTCGAAACCCTCTATATTTAGCCGTTCTTCTCGCTCCTGGACGCTATCTAAATTTTGTCGATCGATCTCTTCTAATTGAGTTGTTATCAGCTTTTTCGCTTTCGGCCAATTGCTGCCCCTGGTTTCCAAGCCAGCGACAAACTGGCTTATAGCCTCGTTTGTTGTTAATTCTTCTCGTCTTGTTTTTATGCTGCCATCTGAATTCAGCCAGGCAAAACCTGCCTGTAAAGGCAGTCTCAAACCACGCCCACAAGGATATATTTCTAGCTGTCCATTGCGGATTTCGTAGCCGTTGGCTCTCAGCCAGGCTTTTAACGTCTCTTCTACTTCTTTGCTGTTCTGCCAGTCGTCTAAAAACAAGTAGACATGCCAGCCGCCTCTTGAGCTGCTCTGGTATGGCGTAGCTGTCAGGCTCACGCCTGCCAGCTTTTCTGTCAGTTTGGCTAGCTCCTGAACGCTTTGATATTTGCTCTCCGGATCGATATCCAGAACACCAAAGCGTGTTTGCCAATCAAAGCGAGCTCCCCAGACGGTCGCATCTTTGCCGCTTACGGCTTTCAGAATTTGCTCATCGGAGAGCCGCCAGTGCTTGCTTACCGTTGTCCAGGTCTTACAGCCCTGCGGGCGCAATATTGCTTGTACCCGATTCGGGAATAGCGAAAGGAAACAGGACTGAGCCACCGCCTGCGGTGCTGGCTCTTGATTAAATTTCTTAGCTGGTCTTTGATCCTGAAGTCCTGAAACGTCTTCTAGGACCGCTATTGCTCCGGTCGTCTCTCGCTCCTTGCTGTTTGCAAGCAAGCTTGACTGACCGCCTTATGCCTTGTACTCTTTATTCATCTTCAGGGAAAACGCCGCGAAACGAAAACCTGAAACGGAAAATTGAATACTGCATGAGGCAAGGACAGTTAAGTCTTTGCTTTTGCTTATTCGGACAGCCAAACGGCTGTTCTTTTGTTTTTAGTGACTATGGGGGCATGTATATTCCCTCGATATTCTTTGCATAAAGGCACCATATACGGTGGCTTTGCGCCAACGCAAATTATATAATCGATGGAACAAAAAAACTAGCGGCCAATAAACCACGAACAGAAACGCTGCCACCAGCCTGTCTTATGCTGGCTGTCAGTCAGTAGTTTGAGTTCTTGTTGCAAGGCTTCGTACTGTGCTTGCATATAGCCATCGCGCATTATCAGGGCTTCTATCTTTGCGTCCTTTTCTTTTAGCAAATCCCAAAGGCGTTCAGTGTTGGCATTTGTCGGCACATTCGCATTTCTGTCGCCAACTTTGGCGACACTGTCGACACCTGTCGTCAAATTGTCGGCACTTGTCGCCAAACAGATCAGGAGGCGTCCAGCTTGGTCTGTTTTTGATCGTAATTTGCCGGACTTCGCATAGCGCTGAATTGTACGTTCTGACTTATTTAGCGAGCTTGCAGCCATGACGGCTGTACACCATTCTCTGGTGTCAGCATCACTGACGACAATGTCGGCATCTGTCGCCAGATTGTCGTCATCTGTCGGCATAATTTCTAGCAGGTCTTCCAAGCCTTCAATGCTGGCTTGGACTGCTGTCTGATAATCACGGGCGGTATCACTCATGAGCCGGATTATAGGCGCCAATGATACTAGCCACAATACTTGACTAGGTCAAAGTTTACCCAAGCGGTAAGCGGTAAGCACAACCCGATCATTCTCGGGTCTTTTTACTGTTTCGCAGCAATTCTATTTTGTAAAAGTTGACAAACTTCGTTGGCCAAGTCTGACTCACCTACACAATCATCCCATTCACCAGTAGGCGCAAAAATAATATATAAGTCTTCGATGTTCGAGAGATCTGTGTTTGCAAGCATTTCTCTATGTTTTTGAATCTCATTAGCTAGTTCATCAGGTTTTTTGAATCTTGTGTAGGCCATAGGGAGATTTGGATTCGTGCGTAAGACTTGTTCTGCAATCACTAAAAGTTCGCAAATTTTGGATATGGTTGTTTGGCTGTCATTATTCTTCTTCATGCGTCAGATCCTTTCTTTTGCGCATTTCTTCAATCGTTTGATTGACCTTTGAATTTGTTCGTTTCGCGGCTTCGATGGCCTTTTCGTAGTCACCATCATACTTAGCCAAGATTTCATTTTTCGTTGGCATTGCTGGTAGCTTCTTTGCGCTCTCTCTATCTTTCATGAGATCTCGTGCTTGTTGTTTGGCTTGATTTCGAAAATCATAAGTGACTTCGAAAATCTCCTTAGCCGATCTTCCCTCTTTTCGCATCTGCTGTTCAATGGTATCTATCTGTGCGACTTTGGCGCTGTACCAATCCCGGGACTCTATGTCTGTTAAAGACTTCGGTGCGGGTACAGTTATTTCTGCTGGCTTGGCGATTTCTTTTACAGTTGCTTCGTTTGCTATTTTACTGGCTTTCTGCTCGATGCCTAGTGCTTTAAGCTGCTCTGGCGGCATCTTGTTCAGTCCTATTTGTTCTGCAACTTCTGCGGATATGGGAGCTTTGGCACCAACGAATAAAAATGCCAATGCTAACTCTGCTGAAGCTTTCGATTTTTCTTCGGGGGTCATGTGCGCAACATCGTTGGCTAGCTGTTTTAGGTCATTGTGCACAGCTTGCATATTATGTTCGTTGTAGTAGTGTTTAGCATTTACGATGTTTCCGAAAATGAGGTTATCTGCGGCTCCCGGCTGAGATGCAGCATCGATGGTATGCCAAACGGCGCGGCCAAGATGGCGAAACCAGTTACCAGCATCTCCGCCGAACTGTGCCTCAGGACTGAGTTGTCTTGGAGCGATGGTATCGAGGTTTGGAGTTTCGTTTGATTTGTAGTTCTCTTGCTTTTGTTCTTGTGCTAGCAGTACAGGCTCTTTTGAATCGAAATTGAATTGCAGATCAGTGAGTACGCCACCACTGATCAAGTCTTGATTCACTTGTTTGAATTGCGTCTGCGTGCTTTTGCTGAACTGATGGTAATCGCTTGCTGATGGCTGCCAGGCCAGTTGTGGTGCTTGTTGCACTTCGTTTGGTCTGATTTGCTCGGTGGCGTTTTCGATTGGCATGGTAATTTCTTAAGAGCTATAACTTAGACTCTATAGATCTCTTTTGGCAAAGTTTTGGCAACCTGGAAAGGCTTATACAGTAAGACTTTAGCGCCTCGATCTGAAAAAGTTCTGAGCGGTTTAATGGAGCGCCATATAATAGCTATTATGTTTCATTGATGCCTAAAACGCCCATCAGTTCAGTGTTTCAAGCATCGCGTTTTTAGTCAAAGGTTGATAATTACCCATCCCGGCCTATTTCTGGGGTGGACTATTGCTAACCTAAGCCGTTTGGGTTATAGTATACCTAAGCCGCTTGGGTTTTCCGCTTTGGAGGTCAAACACTATGCCTGATGACATTCGCCACCAACTCTGGCTCATTTACGAACAGCTCAAAGATGCCGAAAGTGATTCAGACAAACGTCTTGGGCTTTTGCAGCAATCCCGTGAAGAGTTGGGCCAGATTATCAATCAACTCAATCGCCAGGCTCAGCCTGGCTTATACGCCATCATGGCAGGCAATGGTGCCAAGGGTGGTGCTGCTAAAACTGAAGCGAAAGCAGCCGCCGCCAGGGCAAATGGTGCCAAGGGCGGTCGTCCCCAAAATACTTACTTTTGCCGAGAATGCGCACCGCACACAAATGATCCCGACTGTCAGCGCTTGATCGACTGTAGCGAAAGCCCTTACGCCCGCAAAAAAACTTGCAGCGAGTGCAGCCGTCCTGCTTATTACCGTCTTGACTAAAACCCTAGAGCGACGGAGGAGCGAGCGCTTTAGCGCCTTCCGAAAAAACAACAAGTAATAGTTCTAGCTGCCTTTTAGCCACCAATCCGCAAAGTTCTGTGCGTCCTGGTCCATCTTACCTACTTCCATTCGCTGCGCCTCAGGGTCTTTCTCTGCCGCTGCGTCTAAATAATCCGAATACATTCCGGCTATTTTTGCAATATCCTCAGCGGCGCATCGTGCGTAAAACTGTGCTCCCGCTCCTGCTTTTATCGCTTTTATCAGTAACTCTTTTAATCCCGTTAGTTCAACACTGCTTGTTCCAAAGCTAGTCGTTGGGCGGTTTTGACCACTTTCTATTAATTCGCGCACCACCTCAGACACGGTTTTTTCCTCTGCCTGTGCTTGTTCTTTGAGCCCTGCTAACATCTCTTGCGGCAATCTGATTGTGATTGTGCCTGTCGCCATCACTTACCTACCTTTCGCCGCGGGCGAATAAGTCTTCCCCTCGATCTCGGTCGTCGTCCTCCTCTCTTCCCATGCTGCCCCCCATCAGACGATCTGCTTCAAATGTGTCCCATGCGTCACCTCGATCAGGCTCTTTCTCCGGTTCAATTTCTTGGCTCTGCTCTGGCTCTGGTTCAGGTTCTGGCTCTTTGTTGCCAAATATCATCCAGGGCATCTCTACTTCTTTCAGCCGATCTTTACCGGGCAATAGCTCTTCTGCTCTTTCTTTGTCCTCGATCTCTAGCTCTTTCAAAACCTTATCAAGCAGATCTCTGTCTTCCCGTTCGTCTCTTGTCAGTCCGTCTGCTAGCTGATCTATGTCGATTTCTTTTCCGCCTCTTTGTCGGTCCTGATGGTTCTCTGCCTCGAATTGGTTCAGCCAGTCTAGTTCTCGCTCTGCTTCCTTTGCTAATTCCGGGTCTTGCTTCGCTAGTTCTTCCCAGCGTTCTCGCGCTTCTCGTGTTGTTTGGTCCTCATGAAACCCTTCCAACCGGCCTGCCGACTCTCTCTGAAATTGCTGATAGGTCTTTGGTCTTCCGTGGCTTGTCTCTCTGTTAAATGACTTGTGTATATCTCTGTCTAATTCCTCCCACTCTCTTCTGTCTCGCTCTGCGTCTCGTTCTGTTCTCTTTCTGTCTGTGTCCTTGTCTCCGTTCATCAAGCGTTCAAAGTCCCTGTCGCCTCTGCTTCGCTTGTATTCAAGCTCTTGTACGCGCTCCGGTTCTTTCAATAATCTATCGATCTCTTTGTCCAAATACCGCTCTAGCTGGTGCTCTCGTTCAAGATACCTGTCACCCCACTGCCTCATTTCCTTCATGTCATCGAGGTCTAGTCTTACTCTGCCGCCTTCTAAGTCCTTGCCCATCACAACTACATGGACATGCGGATGCTCTGTATTCCTATGCTCGATTCCGTACCAGTCTAATTTTTGCCCCTTCTCTCTTTCGAGCTGATCCATCATTTCCCGCGTGTATTCCTTCAAGTCAGCGCCCTGGACGCCCGGCGACAAGATGATCTTGTGCATGGTCACGCCGTTTTTCTCTTGCTCTAGCAGCTTCTCTTTTATGTCTCGTCCTAATATCTGCTCTTTGTCTTCGTTGAAAAACTGGCGCGGACCCTTGCCCCTGTCCTCTCCTTCTCGATACTGGATGTAATTTATGTGCGCTCGGGCCTTGCCGACTCCTTTGCCGCCTTTCAAGAAACTGTGCTTCACCACTGCCTTTA
The DNA here is from genome assembly GCA_038231055.1 of Leptolyngbyales cyanobacterium. Classification (GTDB taxonomy): domain Bacteria; phylum Cyanobacteriota; class Cyanobacteriia; order Leptolyngbyales; family Leptolyngbyaceae; genus Phormidesmis_A. Next base: position 7,089 of record JBBRMC010000026.1, on the reverse strand, counting down.
GCATCTCTACTTACCTGACATTTGCCTCAACTCTTCTTCGTCTTTATTCAGCTTCTCCCGCATCCTGCGCACCCCCGCCACATAACAGTCCTTGAACAATTCCCGCCTGATCTCTTTGTCTGACCTTAGCCAGAACAAGTGGTCAAGCTTGTATACGCCGATTCCCAACTTGACTAAAAGCCCGGCGATCCTGTCTTCCATTCTTTTCAGTCGCTTGTCTAAGATGCTCTCTTCTGGCTCCCTCTTTTGCTTTTCGTGGTTCGACACGTAAAACTGAATTGCCTTCCTTACCATCTCTGAGCGCGTCTTGCCCTCCACCCGGCATATTTGATCGAAGTCGATGAAGTCCTGAGGCGCCAATCTAGTCTCTACTCGCGGCGTTCGGCGCCCTTTTTTCTTTTCCATTTCTGCCCAGCTCCTAACATCTCTTCTATAATCATATACGACCATTCTACGGCTGATCGCATATACTCAAAACACGCTCAGCCCACTCGCTAACAGGAGGCTGGCTTTAGTTCTTGCCCTGTGCGCCCCGCGCACTTCATCCTGCCTTACGCTGCTACGCGCGGCACGCGGGCGGCGTCGCTACAATCCCTTACTGGATCGACGTTATCAAATCAGATTGCCGCTCTGCCTTCCGCGCATGACGATTACATCAATCGTACATCAACAGGTGTACACAGTATCTCTGTGGCACTTATGCGCGGCTCTCTTCGCTCACCGGAGGCACCATAAATGGTGCTATTTGATTGCGCACAATTACAAGACTAGCTTAGAATCAGGATGTCTTACAGTGGTGGGGCGCGAGCGCCTTTATTTTCCAAAGTCCATAAACCCTTAACTGGCAACCGTGTACATACACTCCACGCCCCTAAAATCGGCTCTTGAGGATTGCGCAAAAATCCAGAAAGCCGAACAGAGCTACTGTGTACACCTGTTATTACAGGTAAAAAGTTGGCGGGAGAATAGCCCCAGTCACAAGCCGTCAGTCCCGCCTGGTCGAAGATTATCTCACCTGCTAATAGTTCTGTTTGTTTCTCGGCCTCTTTGTACGTCTGCGAAATAACAAACAATTCCGGCCGACCTCGCCAGACCGGAAGGCCCGAAAGGTTCAAACGTTCTGAGCCCCCCGCCACATCTGCCGCTCTGCCTGAATACCAACGAACCAGGGCCCCGGCGTCAAGACTTGCACAGCAACCCGCAGGGCTCGGTCTTGATGCTGGGAGTTCGCTGGTAGGCTCAAAGCCAGGCAGAAGAAAGGGGGGCTCTAAAACAATAGGCGCTAGCTCACAAGGCTGCTCCGGCTCGACCATCTTTGAATCAGCACGTTGATCAGCAACACCAATTTCTTGAAGGGTTACGAGATCCCCCGAGTCTGAAACAACGGCGGGAGGATATAAATCTTTTTCTTCAAAACCTAGCGCCCTAGTACCCCCGCCCCCTATAAGATCTAGATCAAGAAAAGAGTTCTCTTCGCCTGCGGCCCTTGGCAATGCCACCACCGGCGATATCTTCCATATATCCAAATGACGCCTAACAGTGTGGTAACTGCAACCGGTCAGTCGCATGATTTGCCGTCCTGTTACTTTCCGGCCCTGGTCGATCAAAAGTTGTACGGCTGCGCCGATCTTCTCCCTGGCCTCAACCTCCCGATCTTCATTGCCTTTCTTCAGGTCTTCTATCGTCCAGGTGCGGCAAGTGCCACGCGATAGGGCTATAAGCCTCTCTATCAAGCGATCTGTCATTAGGTAGGGTATTCGCACCGGGACTGATTCCGATGACCGCCGCCACTTCACAGCCCTTTGGATCTGTGCCTCTACTCGATCCCAGTTGCCTCGGTTTATGTGATTGCAATATCCGTTATGCTTACTTTCCAGCCAAGCTAGGATCAGCCTGTAGCGCCCTTGGTCGTTTTGCGCTGCCGGCATCGCCGGCACGCCGGCATGTTCGTCTCCATGCCACAAGTAATGCTCCACCGCAAGGATCGCATCATGTCGCTGCCCCTTACCTGTTAAGCCAGTTTGCCAATATTGGCGCCCTTCTTCGTATTTCTCTTTAATTAGCCGGTAATTAAAGAGCTGGTCAAAACCCTCTATATTTAGCCGTTCTTCTCGCACCTGGACGCTATCTGAATTTTGTCGATCGATCTCTTCTAATTGAGCTGTTATCAGCTTTTTCGCTTTTGCCCAGTTATTGCCTCTGCTTTCCAAATCGTTAACAAACTGGCTTATAGCCTCGTCTCTCGTTAGTTCTTCTCGTCTTCTTTTTATGCTGCCTAAATTCTGGCTGCAGGTGTCTAGCCATCCGAAACCAGCCTGTAAAGGCAGTCTCAAACCTCGCCCGCAAGGATATATTTCTAGGGTGCCATTGCGGATTTCGTAGCCATTGGCTCTTAGCCAGGCTTTTAACGTCTCTTCGACTTCTTTGCTGTTCTGCCAGTCGTCTAAGAACAAGTAGACATGCCAGCCGCCTCTTGAGCTGCTTTGATATGGCGTAGCTGTCAGGCTTATGCCTGCCAGGAGTTCCATTAGTTTTTCTAGCTCCTGGATGCTTTGATATTTGCTCTCCGGATCGATATCCAAAACACCAAAGCGTGTTTGCGAATCAAAGCGAGTGCCCCAGACTGTTGCATCTTTGCCGCTTACGGCTTTCAGGATCTGTTCGTCCGAGAGCCGCCAGTGCTTACTTACGGTGGTCCAAGTTTTGCGGCCCACAGGGCGCAAAATCGCCTTTACTCGATTCGGGTATAGCGAAACGAAGCTAGCCAGAGCCACCGCTGGCGGTGCTGGCTCTTGATTAAATTTCTTGGCTAGTCTTTGATCCTGAAGTCCTGAAACGTCTTCTCGGACCGCTATTGCTCCGGTCGTCTCTCGCTCCTTGCTGTTTGCAAGCAAGCTTGACTAAACCGTCTTATCCGCTGTACTCTTTATTCATGTTCAGACAACTTTCCAGGAAAATCTGATACGAACAATTGAGAGCAGCGGGCAAGGACAGTTAAGTCTTTGCTTTTTGCACACTGGGACAGCCTAACTGGCTGTTCTTTTGTTTTTAGTGACTATATTCCTTCGACATGCTTTGCATAAAGGCACCATATTCGGTGGCTCTGTGCCATCGCAAATTATATGATCGATGGAGCAAAAAGACTAGCGCCCAATAAACCATTTCGGAAATCGAGCCCAGCGACTTGGTTTATGCTGGCTGTCGCTGAGCAGTTTCACTTGTTGGCGCTCATTTTCTAACTGCGATTCAAGATAACCATTTCGGAAAGCAGCCGCTTGTATTTCTCTTTGAGCGACTGACAGCTTATCTTCCAGCTCATTTTTCAAATCGGTAATCTGTCGCCGCAATTCGTTAACTAACTCGCTGTCTACCGAAGCTGGCTCCCCCTGGTCAGGGGTGGCCTGGCCTTGGCTTGCGTTGGCCTGGCCCTGGTCTGCGCTGGCCTGAGCTGGGGTGGTCTGAGATTGAATGAATGTTACTCGCCATTCTGGTCCGAATTGTCCTTGAACTTTAAATCCAGGCATGGACTGCTTTTGAAGGCGCCTGAGTATTGTTCTCGAACTTACACCTAGTGTTGCCGCGGCATCGTCAATCGTCAGAATTGTGGACAGGTGGTCAGGGGTGGCCTGGCCTTGGCTTGCTTTGGCCTGGCCCTGGTCTGCGCTGGCCTGAGCTGGGGTAGCTGACACCACAAACAGATCTTCCAGCCCCTCAGTAGAAGCTGGCTCAATGTATTTGTAATCACGGGCGGTATCACTCATTGAGGCGGATTATAAGAGTATTTAATCAGTGGCACAATGCTTGACTAGCCACTTTCATGCCGTCTGCTCGCCAATAGAATATCTTGACAATCAGCTAGTGAAGTTGAGAAAAAACATCTAACTGCGACTTCGGATCAGTGCTCTTTACTTCCACCAACGCACAGCTCTTAAATGTGTTCTGTAGTTCACGATATTGAGCCGGGCTGTACTCGCGAGGTAGAAACAAATGCTTTAACGGCAGTCCACTTAATTGATTTATGCCTTTTAAAGTGACTTGTGATTTTCTTAAATCCAAATAGTTTAAGTGCTTCAGTCCAGTTAGATATTTTATGCCCGAGTCCGTTAGCAACTGATTGCTTGCTAGATCGGCATGTTCAAGGTTGCTTAGTTTGCCTATACCCTGCAACATTCCATCGGTTAGCAAGGTTCGAGTTAACTCAATGTCTTTGATTGATGTATACCGACCAACTTTGAAAAATGCCTTTGGGTCCAGTTCGTGTCCAGATAATTCAAGCATGACTAGCTTAGTGAGTGGTATATCGAACAGAGTACTACCTCGAATTCCTGAGCGAGTAATACTCAAAGCCTCCAGGTTTGTGAGATTTTTTAGATACGATACTCCAATGTCTGTCACTTCGGTTTGATGAAGCTGCAATCGTTTGAGCGTTTTAAGATGACTAATGTGCTTGAGGGATTCGTCACCAGCGTCGATATCATCAATGTGAATTCCGTCTAGGCTGCCATCCTTGATTTGATCAAATAGTGCTGGATTATCTACTACTCTGTAGTTCGCCTTCAGGATAATCGGCATATTAGATCTGATCTGTAGCTTGCCTTTGGCATCAGCCACAAATTGGAGATGAATTTGACGGTCGGTGAGCTGCTCCCCAGACTTAAGAGTGAACAAGCTGCCAACGCTTTGGTCAGGAAAGTACAATTGGCGTAATGGCTGTGGTTCCTGCTTTGCCAGCGAAGCTGCGAAAGTTGATGCAAAGAATAGAAGAACAAGAGAACTAAATATTTTTCGATTCATAGCAGTGTCTAATATTATCCCTTCTCTACCTGAACTATCTGTGCCAACGAGCAGTTTAGCGCATGCTTTTGAAAGACGTATCCTGCGTGCATCATGGCAACAAGCAGCCCTGGCGAGCCATCAAGGAATCCGCACTTTATAATGTAATTCCGCAATAAAGACCATGCTGCGTGGAGAAGCGCACCCATTAGGGTGCTTTGCTGGCCATTTGATCGCATTTCTTGAGCAGCCAAAGAGGCATAGCGATGTAGCTTAAACAGATATGTCTCCAGTGTGCTCTCCGGATCATGGAGCAAATATCCTGACAATGTACGCACTATATTTGGTGGCTCTACCGATTCATGCACAATCCGATCACGCCATCGAGCCTGTCTGCGATGAAACAATCGAAGTTGCCGGTCACAACCTAAATTGCCGTGTCGTAACCACCGTCCCAAGAATCTTAGTCGCCGAGTTACTTGAAAACCACACTGCTGATCTGGTACTGAAGCTAGCGTAGACTGAAGTGCCGAAGACAATTCTGAGTCAACCCATTCATCAGCGTCTAAGCAAAACACCCAATCATGCAATGCCTGATCGACCGCAAATTGCTTCTGTCGGCCATAGCCCAGCCACTCTTGCTGGATCACACGTGCTCCGCTTGCTTTTGCCAATTCAACTGTTCGATCAGTGCTACCACAATCAACCACAAGCTGATCGTCTGTCCAGTTCAGGCTTTGCAGACATCGTGTGATGTGCCGTTGCTCATTCAGCGTAATCACACAAACAGACACCTGTGCCTTTTGAGGTACTGATTTGCCATCAGTCATTTCCCCCAGTTCTCCCTTTGGTTCTCACTTATTGACAAATTTAGCTAACTTGAGAAATCTTGCGATCTTCTAGAATTTCTGGAAACGCAATGATTTCGTCATTGTGATCCCGCACAATTCGGTAACCAAGATTTGTCAAAAAGCTGGTACACGAAGACTGCTCTTCCTCGCCGTGGACCGAAATGTACACTACTGGACGTGCGCGCTTGATCACCTGCTCCCCCCCGATCAAAACGTCGTGTCCATGCCCTTCGACATCGATCTTGATGTGAGTAGGCAAGACCTGTTGTTCCTGAGCTGCATCATCGAGCCGTACCAAGGGCACCTCGATATTTCCCTCGGCACAAATACGACCGGTGCCCGAACCGACTTGGGAGTTGAATTTGACACTGCCACTGTTCTTGCCAATTGCAGCCTCATAAACAACGATGTTATCCAGCTTGTTCAGTGCAATATGCTCACGCAAAAAATGAACAACATCTGGGGATGGTTCGAATGCGAGCACCTTGCCATTTTTGCCAACTAGAGTGGAACATAGCAACGAATAGTGACCAAGATTCGCCCCTACGTCGAATACAACATCACCGGCATGAACGTTCTCGACGAAGAATTCGGTCTGTTCCGGCTCGTATGTGCCCAAAAGATGGCGCAATACTTTGCCACGGCTTGAAGCTATCCACAATTTACCGCGAAGGCGGCCAGCCAGAATAGGAACATGGACAAATGAAAACCATTTTGACAACTGTCTTTTACTGAATTTCATTGTCGTTGGCTCAATGTGTTTGTAATCGCGGGCGGTATCACTCATTCTTCGGATTATATGAGCGGTCGATCAACATCACAATGCTTGACTAGCTTTTACTCGAACTGTTTTTTTTCAAGCATCTCTGCATAGTATTTTTGATCTTCAGAGCTAAGCTTCAGCCGCTGAAAGCCGGGCCAGTTAGGTATCTCTTGAATCGCTTGCTCCCAAACCCGTTGGCTATATTCTGGGTTTATTGGATGATCAGAGAAAGTCAGCCCCCGATGCATCAATGATCGTGCGACCCACAGACTACGGGTCCCGACATTTAAATGGTCAAAACCTACGCTAAGCCCGAAATCGTTACTCAGCAATCGATTCGGGCTTAGCAATAAAACCAACCCAAAGGGCTGTTGACCCAAAACCGGGTCCAGACATCTTTTTGGTCAAAACCTACGCTAAGGTATTTGACAACCGCAGAATGACGAAATTTACTACGCTAAGCTACTTGACAGGATGCCACTGACTTGACAAAACCCTGATTCTGTCAAGCTCTCCGGGTTGTCAAATAGCTTATGAGAGGTTTTAGTGTTTATGTGGCTAATACGTGAAAATATGACAGATGGAGAGTTGGCAGGCGTTGGTCTTAAGCGCTTTGAAATGCCAAAACTCAAACTTGAAAGTGATGAATTTTCAGTAAAAGCCTCAATTTCTGGAGATCTGAGCGCCTGGTGCCATGCTTCT
>JBBRMC010000025.1:0-14412 GCA_038231055.1 Leptolyngbyales cyanobacterium | reverse complement strand
CTTCTCGACTTGATCTGAAAACGTTGTTTCCGTTTGAGCTAGATGACTTTCAGCTACAGGCGATCGCGGCTCTAGAAGCAGATAAGTCGGTGGTGGTCTGTGCACCCACAGGTTCAGGTAAAACCCTGATCGGAGAATACGCCATTCATCGGGCATTGGCAGACGGACGCAGAGTGCTTTACACTACGCCTCTGAAAGCCCTCTCAAATCAAAAGCTCCGCGATTTTCGTAACCAGTTTGGAGCCGATCGAGTCGGGCTACTAACGGGAGACGTGTCGATTAATCGAGAGGCTCCGATTCTCGTGATGACGACCGAAATCTTTCGCAATATGTTGTATGGCACCCCGATCGGAGAAGTTGGAACCTCTCTCACCGGCGTAGAAGCAGTTGTGCTAGATGAATGCCACTACATGAACGATCGACAGCGTGGCACCGTCTGGGAAGAGTCAATCATTTACTGTCCGACTGAGATTCAACTCGTTGCGCTCTCTGCAACAGTGGCAAATAGCGATCAGTTAACCGACTGGATTGATCAGGTTCATGGACCGACAGAATTAATTTACTCTAACTATCGTCCGGTTCCGCTTTACTTCTCATTTTGTAACCCCAAAGGGTTGTTTCCTCTGCTTGACGACCAGCAGAAGCAAATTAACCCCCGTCTTAAAATCAAGCGCAGTCAGCATCGTCCCAAAGGGGCGAATCAACGCGGGGCACCCAGACCCGAAGCGCCTCCCATCTCCTTTACTCTCAGCAAATTGAGAGAAAAAGATATGTTGCCTGCGATCTACTTCATTTTTAGTCGCAAAGGTTGCGATCAGGCGGTGACGAATTTGGGCGCGTTGTCGCTGGTTAATGATGCTGAAGCGGCTCAATTGAGAGTGGCGATCGACGAGTTTCTCGCCAAAAATCCTGAAGCCGGACGCGCCGGACAAGTAGAAGCACTTTATCGCGGCATCGCGGCTCACCACGCCGGAATTCTTCCTGCTTGGAAAGGTCTCGTCGAAGAACTATTTCAGCAGGGTTTAATTAAAGTGGTATTTGCCACTGAAACCTTAGCCGCCGGGATCAATATGCCCGCGCGGACGACGGTGATCTCTAGCCTTTCTAAACGCACTGATTTAGGTCATCGACTCCTCAATCCCTCTGAGTTTCTCCAGATGGCGGGTCGGGCAGGTCGGCGAGGCATGGACAAACAGGGCTACGTGGTCACTGTCCAAACTCCCTTTGAGGGCGCAAAAGAAGCCTCCTATCTAGCTACATCGGAGCCTGATCCCCTCGTAAGTCAGTTCACTCCCAGTTACGGAATGGTGTTGAATCTGCTGCAAACTCACACGATCGAAGAAGCCAAAGAGCTAGTCGAGCGCAGTTTTGGGCAGTATTTATCGACGCTGTATCTCCGCCCCCAACAGCAAGAAATCGATCGCTGCAAAGCTGAGCTGAGTCAACTGGAGGCGCAAGTCGCCTCAGTAGATTGGAAGCTGATGGCGCAATATGAGAAGCTCCAGGGACGCTTAAAAGAAGAGAGTCGGTTGCTCAAAACTCTGCAAAGTCAGGCAGACGAGATGCACTCCGGCGAACTGGCGATCGCTCTCTCATTTGCCGTCGCCGGAACCCTTCTCACTCTCAAAGGTGAGCACGTTCGTCTGGCAAATCCTCTCCCATCGGTTTTGGTGATGAAGATTCAAGGCTCTGGGCAGTTTCCCTATCTGGTGTGTCTGGGGCAAAACAATCGCTGGTATGTCAGCACGGTGTCCGATGTGGTCAATCTACGGGGTGACATTCCCCGAATTCGGGACGTTGATGATCTGGTGCCACCTTCAGAAATGCCGCCCAAACCAGGGCAGTCTCGCAGTGGCAATGACCAGACTGCCGCGATCGCTAGCCGCATCCCCAACGCCCCTGGACTTGCAGATGATGACCCTGAAGTCTATGCCCAATTTCAGCGCGTCAAAGCAGTTGAGGCACAGATGGAAGCTCATCCTGTTAGCCAGTGGGGTGATCGTAGCTATCTGCTCAAACGGCAAAAGCGGGTTGAAACTCTGAGGGCAGAAGTGCGCGATCGCCAAAGTAAATTAGAGCAGCAAACCCAGCGCCATTGGGAAGAATTCACAAATTTAATTGATATTCTGCAACACTTCGGCTGTCTTCAAGGTTTAGTTCCCACACCGCTTGGTCGAGCCACTGCCGCCATTCGGGGAGATAACGAGCTTTGGCTGGGGTTAGCTGTCATGTCAGGCGAGTTTGACTCTCTCGATCCCCATCATTTGGCGGCGGCGTGTGCTGCGCTCGTCACCGAAGTCTCCCGCCCTGATAGCTGGACTCGCTACGAGATTTCAGGAGACGTTGAAGAGGCTCTAGGCGGACTGCGAAACATCCGTCGGCAACTCTTTCAAGCGCAGCGACGGCACCAGGTCACGCTGCCCGTTTGGCTAGAAGGAGAACTGATTGGATTGGTCGAGCAGTGGGCACTCGGTATTGAATGGACAGAACTCTGTGAAAACACGAGTCTTGACGAGGGCGATGTAGTGCGTATTTTGCGCCGAACCTTGGATTTTCTGTCTCAGATTCCTCACATTCCCCATGTTTCAAAAACGCTTCAGATTAATGCAAATCGAGCAATTCAACTCATCGATCGCTTCCCCGTCAACGAAGGAGTTGAATAGTTAGTTAGAGAAAGAAGTCATTCTGGGTCTTTTACGCAAAGACTCTACATTCACCATAGCCGTTTGAGAGAGGAAGACTTCAGGCTGAAGACAGGTCTGTAACCCTAGATTGCAGAAGTCCAAATTAATTCATACGTTCTTCAAAATAACTATCGTATTACAGCGGTTTTAGCCGTCTGCCTATCCTATAGTGCTTTTTAATCTCCGTATAAAGCCTGATTTTCTCATGAAGGCATTTCTTTATACTAGAGACAGAGCGCTGGATTGGTTCATTCCGTTTCTAGATAAAGCGTTAAAATTCTTGCAAATATTTTGACTTTATTGATACTTTTATCACTCCACTTCCGTGGGGGTTTTTTGCCGTGAATGACCTGAATTTGGAGCGACCCAAAATTCTTGTGGTAGATGACCATCCATCTAATCGCATGACTGCCGTTGCTCTCTTGTCAGTTGAGGGCTACGACGTGATCGAGGCAGAAAGCGGTGCGGTAGCGCTTGCCCAAGTTCTTGACGCAAATCCTGACTTGATTTTGCTGGATGTGATGATGCCGGGCATGGATGGCTATGAGGTTTGTCGTCGTCTTAAAGACGATGAGCAAACGCGCCTAACTCCCGTAGTGTTTATCACAGCACTTGACGATCGTCGGGCACGACTGCGAGGCATTGAGGCAGGAGGAGACGACTTTTTAACTAAACCGTTTGACCAATTAGAGCTATCTGCCAGAGTCAAATCTCTGATTCGTCAAAAACGATTGAATGAGGATTTAGATCACGCTGAAAAAGTGTTGTTCTCGATCGCGCGCACCGTTGAGAGCCGCGACCCCAACACCCGCGATCACTGCGAGCGCCTAGTGTCGCGGGGCAAAGCCTTCGGAGACTATTTGGGCTTGTCTCGTCCCGAAGTCCGAGATTTGATGTGGGGTGGCTATCTTCACGACATTGGCAAAGTTGGTATCCCTGATGCAGTGTTGCTAAAGCAGGGAATGTTGACTAACGACGAGTGGCAGATTATGCAGCAACACGTTTTGATCGGTGAGCAGATTTGCCTACCTTTGCGGACTATGCGCGGAGTGGTGCCGATTATCCGCCATCATCACGAGCGATGGGACGGCTCAGGGTATCCTGATGGCTTAAAGGGTCACAACATTCCTTATATGGCTCAAGTTTTTCAGGTGATTGATATCTACGATGCTCTAACAAGTGAACGCCCTTATAAAAAAGCCTTTTCACCCGAAGAGGCTTTAAAAATAATGAAGGATGAAATGCTCAAGGGATGGCGTAACCCCGAGTTGATCAGACAGTTCAACCTATTCATTCAAACAGATGAGATTAAACGAACTCCCTTAAATAGTCGGCTTCAGAAATATGTGAACGTTGCCCATAGGGGTTAAAAAGTTTCTACTTAAACTACCGAACTTGATTAAGCTGTATAAGGCTTATCTATCTCTTGGCAAAAGCTGCTCTAAAATTGAGTTATGACCGTTTTGAAATCGCGACTCTCTCTTTGAGTACCGAGCTTGATTTTTAACCATTCGCAGTTCAAAGACTGCTTTTCTCATTCATTATGTGAAGTCTACTGGAGGTGTCAAATGTTAGTCATCCTTGCAGGCGATCGCATCCTTTCTCCTCAAAAAGTTTGCAAAAATTGTGTGATGGCTGACCAAAGCGGTCAACCTCGTTGGAGCCATGGAGAGCTTCGTTGTGGGCATATTATCCGCAAGTTAACTGAGCAACAGCCTGATCAGTTTGAGTGTCAAATGGGCTTTCGAGTTGCCGACATTGATTAAGTTATTCGATTTGATCAAAGACAGCTAAAGCGATCGCTACCCTGGGACGATCGTAGCCATCAAGCATTTCTGGTTTTAGTCACTTTGAGAGCTAGAGCAAGTGACAAAAATAGAACACAACAGGCTACTGATATTAGGCTCTCGGCTACTTTCGGTGATACAAATACGATGAAACCATGTCCTTTGATTAGAGCAGAGACGCTAGAGACACAAAGCGGCATGAGATAGAGTCGGAATGTTTGCCAGCTATCTCTACCACACTCTCAAGATACAAGGGTGTCAAGAGATTTGCGTTATTCTGGGCTAAAGACCTTAGAAACCACCTACTTTAACCGGGAGAACGCACCATGTCTTTGCGTGGGTCTACAACTGTATCCGATCGTATTTTCGCTTGCCTCGCCTATCTCCTGCCGCTGCTAGACCTAATTGTTTTGGTGGGCGGTCCTTTAGTCATCAATAAATCTCTCCTAACTCCGCTTTTAGCCGCCATTATGATTCCCCTTCAACCTCTGCTGGCAGTTTATTTCAGCTTAGGTGGCATGACGGCATTTATCGTGTTCTTTGCCCTCTTTTTGCTGGTTGTCAGAAACGAAAGCATTCCTCACTTCATCCGGTTCAATGTGATGCAAGCCATTCTGTTTGGAATTGTGTTGAGCTTGATTGGCATTCTCTGGAGATATGTGCTGGTAAGCATTCTTGGTGGAACAGGTCTCTTAACTCTGACTTTATTCAATGCAATTTTCTTAGGCATGATCGTCGCGGTTGGTTACTCGATCGTGCAATCTGCTTTGGGTCGCTATGCTGAGATCCCCACGGTTTCTGATGCGGTTTATATGCAGGTTCGTTAGGAAACTTGCGATAGGGCAGCGCGAGTAGTGACAGAGTTCTCTAAAAAGCCGATCCCTTCGATCTCAATGCGGACGCGATCGCCCACGTCGATCGCGCCGACTCCTTCAGGCGTTCCGGTTAGCACCACATCTCCCGGCAATAGCGTCATCACGTGACTGATATAGGACACCAGCACATCAGGTGCAAACACCATTTCACTAATTGCGGCAGATTGAGCAGGCTGAATGCTGTCATTGACAAAGGTTTGCAGCCGCGCCCCCGAACTGATTTCTCGCACCACCCAGGGACCTAACGGGCAAAACGTGTCGAATCCCTTAGCTCGTGTCCACTGTCCGTCTTTTTTCTGTAAGTCTCTCGCTGTCACATCGTTAGCGATCGTATAGCCCCAAATTTTGCTGTGAGCCTCTTCGGGTGTGCAGTGAGTGCAGCGATCGCCAATCACAAGTGCGAGTTCTCCCTCATAATCCACCCGCTCTGATTGGGGAGGATACAAAATTTCTACATTTGAGGCAATCACGGTGGTGGGAGGCTTCAGAAACAAAAGCGGCTCGTGAGGAACGGGCGTTCCCATCTCAGCAGCATGATTGGCATAATTTTTGCCAACTGCCACAATTTTTGAAGGCGCACAAGGAGCCAGAATTTGATAGTCATTGGCATTGAGTTCGAGGGTGGTCAGTTGCCCCTTTAACCAGGGAGGCGCATCTAAAATCTGCACTCTGCGATCGATCTGCAACAGTCCGTAGTGAATCGTCCCATCAAGACTTTGAACTCGAACATAACGCTGTGCCATAACTCAACCAACACCTGATTTATTTAGGAATGCGAATCGCGATCGAGTGGTGAACTGAACCCTACAACTCTCAAGATCTTGAATCAGTCAGCTAGATTGCTAAAAAACTGATATAGAATTGTAAGTCCTTGCTTTTTTAAGGATTGATCAACAGAAGCGCCAATCGACAATTTATCGACCCACGCCAATCTTGTTCAACTACTCAAAAAGCCCATTGTCCATAAGGAGACCGTTGCAATGAAGTACATTTATGAAACCATGTATATCCTTCGTCCTGATGTCGGCGACGAAGCGGTAGATGGAGCGATCGAGAAGTATCAGAATATTCTGAAGGAAAATGGCGCAGAAATCATCGAAACTCAGCATCGTGGCAAGCGTCGTCTAGCCTACGAAATCGCCAAACAGCGCGAGGGTGTCTATGTTCAGATGAACTATCAGGGCGATGGCAGCCAAGTTGCCCCCATGGAGCGAGCAATGCGCCTCAGTACTGAAGTCATTCGCTATATGACCGTTAAGCAAGAAGTGCCTAAACCAGAAGAGAGCGAAGCTGAGACGGCTGAGGTCTAGAAATAGGAGCTAGGCTGTAGATGTAGGGTTTTTTGTTGACGTTAGGGGGCTGTCGCAGCTCCCTATGTTTGTATTCACCCAGTTTTACTAAGTTACACCTATGAAGCTCTCACGGAAGAATTTAGACCAGCGTCTCGATCACGTTTATGACGCGATCGTGGTCGGCGGCGGTGCAGGCGGGTTATCGGCGGCTCTTTATTTGCAACGATATCGTCTTTCGAGCTTAGTCATCGAGAAAGGTCGCGGTCGATCGTTCTGGATGCAAGACATGAGAAATTATTTAGGGTTACCTCCCACCACACCAGGGCGTGCCATTCTCCAACAGGGACAAGAGCATCTTCTCTCTTTGAATGGTGACTATCTTCCCGGCTTTGTCGAAGATATTCAAGATGAGGGCGACACGATTGCGGTAAAGGTGAAAGTTGGCAAGAAAGACAGCACCTACCCCGTGTTTCGCTCTAAATATTTAGTTGCAGCGAGTGGGTTGATCGATCATCTGCCTCAGTTAGAGAATATGCAGAATGTCTACGACTATGCAGGATACAACTTGCACGTCTGCATGATCTGCGATGGCTATGAAATCGGAGACACGAAATGCGGTCTGTTTGTGAATACAGAAGCCGCGATTAATACCGCCTTTGTGCTCAACTGGTTTACGCCCTACATCACGGTCTTTACTCAAGGGTTGTGCGAAGTGGGCAAAGATATGCGCGAAAAACTACAGGCGCACGGTTACCCATTGGTAGAAACGCCCATTCGTCGTTTCTTAGGGCATGACCATCACATGACAGGGGTTGAGTTAGAAGATGATTCAACCGTGGAGCTTGAAAATGGGCTAGTCGCGATGGGGTCTCACTTCTTTAATCAGTATCTCAAAGGTCTAGATCTAGAGTGGAAAGGGGGAAATTTGGTCACTGATAGTATGTGCCGCACCTCTCATCCGCGAGTTTTTGCACTAGGAGACCTAAAAGAAGGACTAAATCAGGTCTCAATTGCGGTTGCAGATGGTACATTAGCGGCAACTGCAATTTGGCGTGAGATTCGTCGCGCCTCTCCTCCCCGTCTTTGGGAAGAAAATCTCAAGCAAACCACCCCCACATAATGGAGTAACTGAAGTAAGTGACCCAAGCCGACACCCCCCCACTTCAACCTTTGCAAGTCGAGGTTGTGCGCCTGCAAGAAGAGTTGCAGATGCGCGACCAACTCGTCCAGCAGCTCTCTCAAGAGCTTTTTCGTCTTGTTAAGGGCAATGCCGCCGTGCCCACGTCAGACATTTCGTCTGAGCGCCATTTAGACGAAATGCGGGCACTGCGAGAGCAACTGCAAAACGTTGAGCAGCAGGTGACGTTCTATCAAGAACAGATTGCTGAACGAGATGCTGAAATTTATCAGCTTCGCCAGTCAGTACAAGAGTTGACCGATCGGGCGCGCATGTTAGAGCAAGTCGTCCAAGAATTGCCCAAGATCTATAAGCAAAAGTTTGCCGAACGGATGGCTCCTGTTCGTGAGAAGGTGGCGTTAGTGCAGCGAGAAAATCGTCAGCTTCACGCTGAGCTTCAAAGCGTAAGCTACCGTTTAGCGGTAAGGACTCGGCGCACCTCCCATCTAGATCTGCCGAGCTTCCCGCGCTCTGAAGGCGACGTTTCGCTGCCTAGCTTTGGGAATGCCTAGAGTCTTAATCGTGGTGGATGAGAAGTCCGATTTATTGGGTGAAGTCTTGAAACAGGCAATCCTGATGCCCTATGTCACTTCTCATTCCCAAGGCTTAAGTGATGTTGAGATATCGTCCTCTCAAGTAGAGGTGAACACGATCGCCTGTCTTCAAACAAGGTTGACGGACGATACGACTTGTTTAGAAGATATTCTGCTATGCCCCCTCACGTTAGATCTTCCAGATTCTCTGGAATTTCCTCAGAAAGAGACCTATCAGGTCTGCCGCGATGTGGTGGGGTTGCGGCAACGGGTCGAGAAAGAATTGCAGACTTCTACAGGAGTCGGAAAGTTTTGGCTCCCGATCGTGCTGACTTCAAAGGGAGCACTTTACGCGGAGGCAATCACGTCAGTTGAGCCACTTCGCTATTTGCAACCGCTTCATTTGCCCGATCGCTATCGCCAGCCACTCTATGAATTGGGACAGCGTTTGCTGAAATTGGTTGCCGCCAGCCCTTCAACGTATCTAATGCAGTTCGGATTTGATCAAGAAACTGTGGTCTTTGATCGGCTATTTCCGTTTCCGGCAGCCCCAGCGATCGCAAGTCTTGCGACTCAATCGCCCAATTTATTTGTTTGCCATTGGCGTTGTTTGAGCAATACTCCGATTTTGGATCTTACGATCGCTCAAACCAGTAACTATCAGATTCTTCAGCCCTCTTAAGAATGTGAATTAAATAACTTAGAGAAATCTTGGGTTTGGAGTTCAGCCGTTTGCCCTCATCCCCTAACCCCTTCTCCCGCAGGAGAAGGAGAACTGGACTCTGGCTCTCTCTCCTCCGGGAGAGAGTTGGGGTGAGGGAGAATTCGGTCTTATTGAATCCACGATCCTTAAGCAACTTCCAGCAGCGGAGCCACCGATTCGCAGACTGGGAGAGTCGTCAATAGAGCCTCATAGCTCTCGAAAATGTCGAACGCTCGATCTAGTTGGGTGATTTCAAAGATGAGTCGTGCGGCGGGGCGCAAACTGCACAAAACAAGACAAACACCCGAATCGGTGGCAAAATTTAACCCGCTCACAAGGGCAACAAGTCCAGAACTGTCAATAAACTCAACATCAGAGAAGTCAATAACCCAAATCTGATAGCGTCTAGGAGCGATCGCTTTGAGTTGCTGCTGAAGCCATTCACCGCCCTCTAGATCTAAGCGATTTTGTGGTTGAAGCCGAATCTTTTCGAGGTGACCTCTGGAAATTGTAAATTCGTTCCTGACCATGATTTTGCTCACTCGAATAACCTTATCCAACTGCCTTAAAAATATCCACTTCACCTGGCTTAATCTCTAGCGAAAGACTAGAATGTTGAGCGGAAGGCAGAGTGCAACTTTCTATAAATAAATTAAGTAGATTTACTTAATTCTTTAAATTCAATTATAGAGACGGAGTTTCTAGACGCAGCTTGACTACTTTAAAGTTTCACGAAAACTTCATTTTGGGGTTTATCCGGCTCGAATTGGATGAAACGGTTTCTTTTAGACTCTAAATAGAGTGTTGAATACAGCAAACAGCAAAAAATAAAAATTGCTTTCAGGATTGAGGGATTTCTTCTAGTTAAGCTTGAGATAAGCCCCTAGAAGGATTAGGATTGACGAATTCTTGGAATCAGGTCAAGATCGATAAGGGCTAAGTTTTGTAAAGGTTGTTGGTATGTCACTTGACTTTATCTCGCCAGAAGCTATCCAGGAAATTGCTCAGCAGTATGGCTATTGGGCAATCTTTCTAGGAATTTTGTTAGAAAATTTGGGGTTACCGATTCCTGGAGAAACCGTCACGTTGGCAGGGGGGTTCTTAGCAGGAAACGACCAACTCAACTATTGGCTAGTTTTGGGCGATGCCGCAGCCGGGGCTATTTTGGGTGGGCACTGTGGTTATTGGATTGGTCGATATGGCGGTTGGGCACTGTTGCTCAAAGTAGGTCGCCTGTTTCGGATGCGGGAAGAGCAGCTAGAAGTGTTGCGATCGCAGTTCAGCGAAAATGCTGGAAAAGCCGTTTTGTTTGGTCGCTTTATTGCTTTGCTGCGAATCTTTGCGAGTCCGCTAGCTGGCATTGCTGAGATGCCCTACTGGAAATTTATGGGGTATAACGTAGCTGGAGCGGTTGCTTGGGCATCAGTGATGGTGTCGCTGGCATTCTTTGCAGGTCAGGTGGTGCCGCTAGAAAAGCTGATTGCGTTGGCATCGCAGTTTACGATCGTCGCCCTGTTAATTCTCATCGCTTGGATTGTGGTTCCTCTTTGGTTAGAGGCACGTAAGGCAAAACAGGAAGCAACGGTTGTGAGACCGCAACCTGCGGGTGATAACGAGTAAGTCTTGAATTATTGCCAACAAAAAGGGGCGATCGTTTGAGTAGCGACCGCCCCTTTTATACGAATACTTGAACTAGCCTCTCAACTTTTGTGACCAGACGCGGGTAGGTAAACCCCAGACATAGATAAAGCCTTCAGCCGCTTTGTGATCAAACTTATCGTCAGATCCATAAGTTGCCAATTCTGGTGTGTAAAGGGTTTTGCTAGATTGACGACCCACGATCATCGCAGTTCCTTTGAACAGTTTGACACGTACTGTTCCTGAGACCCGCTCCTGAGTTTGCTGAACAAACGCATCCAGTGCCCCTTTTAGCGGGCTGTACCAAAGACCGTTGTAGACCAAGTTAGCGTAGGTTTCTTCGATCCCACGTTTGTATTGGGTCACATCTTTGGTCAAGGTCAAGCTTTCTAAGTCGCGGTGAGCGTGAATCAGCACCAACAGTGCCGGGGCTTCATAAATCTCTCGTGATTTGATGCCGACGAGACGGTTTTCCATCATGTCGAGGCGACCAAATCCATGATCCCCAGCTTTTTGGTTTAGATGGGTGATCAGATCGATCGGACTCAGCATCTCACCGTTCAAGCTAACCGGAATTCCTTTCTCAAAGCCAATCTCAATATATTCAGGCTCATTGGGCGTGTCAGCGATCGCTTTTGTCAGGTCAAATACTTCGTCTAAGGGTTCCGTCCACGGATCTTCAAGGGGACCTGCTTCGATACTGCGACCTAACAGATTACGATCGATACTATAAGGCGACGATTTTTTTACCGGAGAGGGAATGCCGAATTGTTCGCCGTAAGCGATCGTTTCTTCGCGACTCATGCCCC
The DNA here is from genome assembly GCA_038231055.1 of Leptolyngbyales cyanobacterium. Taxonomy (GTDB): domain Bacteria; phylum Cyanobacteriota; class Cyanobacteriia; order Leptolyngbyales; family Leptolyngbyaceae; genus Phormidesmis_A. The sequence goes on along the minus strand of JBBRMC010000025.1, from coordinate 2,914 downwards.
ATTCGCGTGCAGGGGCGAGAACTTTGAGATCGGGATTGAGCGCAGCGATCGCGACATCAAATCTCACTTGGTCATTGCCTTTTCCGGTGCAGCCGTGGGCGACGGCATCGGCTCCATATTCAGCCGCCGCATCGACGAGCAGTTTGGCAATTAATGGACGAGCCAGCGCAGTCGAAAGCGGATAGCGATTCTCATAGAGCGCATTGGCTTGAATAGCGGGAAACGCATAATCTTTGACAAAACTCTGCGTAGCGTCTATTACCAGAGATTGAGATGCACCGGACTTTAGGGCTTTTTCGCGGATTGGCTCTAATTCGTCCCCTTGACCGAGATCTGCTGCCAGTGTGATCACTTCTTCAACGCCCCATTCCTGCTTGAGATAAGGAATGCAGACAGACGTATCGACTCCACCCGAATATGCTAGGACAACCTTATTAGCACGACCCATGAATTTTCTCAATTGGTAGTAACGACTGGAGATACATTATCCACTGAATCTGCGTCACGTTATGTCGGGAGGTGCACAGATTTGCGAATCAAAAAGAGATACTAATAACGTCCCGTGTGGAGGAAAGCTGTGTTTTTTAGTGTCGTGATTCCGACGTACGATCGTCAGCCAATTTTAGAAAAGTGCTTAAAGGCACTCGAAGAGCAACAGTCCAGCGACTTATTTTCTGACTATGAAGTTGTAGTGGTCGATGATGGTTCCACCGATGGGACAGTCGAATGGTTGAACTCTCATCCGACCGAATTTCCTCATGTCAAGCTATTTTGTCAAAACCATCAAGGGGCAGCGGCGGCTCGAAATCTGGGGGTTGAGAAAGCGATCGGAGACACCATCGTTTTCATCGATAGCGATTTGGTGGTCACCGATGTCTTTCTCCGATCTCATGCAGAAACGCTTTATGAAGGTCAAAAAGCATTAGAGAGCGATGCCTCTGGCACAGGCTCGGAGCCTGCTCGCTTATTTACCTACGGACGAGTCATTAATACCTGCAATTTTGAGAATCCGACCGCCGAGCCGTTTAAGGTGACAGATTTTTCAGCCGCCTATTTTGCGACGGGGAATGTGGCGATCGCCCGTCACTGGCTCGAAAAAGCTGGGCTGTTTGATGTGGGATTTCAACTCTACGGCTGGGAAGATCTGGAGTTGGGAGTGCGGCTCAAACAATTGGGATTGAAGCTGATTAAATGTCCCGACGCGGTTGGCTATCACTGGCATCCTGCCTTCTCGCTCGATCAGATTCCCAGCATGATTGACAAAGAAATTCAGCGTGGACGAATGGGTGTGCTGTTTTATCAAAAACATCCTACTTGGGACGTGCGGCTGATGATTCAAATGACTTGGATTAGTCGAGCGCTGTGGGAGGGAGTGACGATCGGAGGTCGCCTTAACGAGCGCACGCTAGCTCCTCTAATCGGCTGGCTGATTCAACAGGGCAAACCCCAACTCGCCGAGCAGGTCGCCCGCATTTTTCTCAACTGGTACACTGTTCGCGCCGTGTATGAGGCTTATGAAGAATCTCATCCGTAATCACCAATGGGAAATGTCACTGTCTTCTACTTGTGATCACTCCTTGAATTTGGGGCGATCGGGTCCGACTCCTCCCCTCGTTCAGCACTCTCAAGTCTGACTCAGTTGTGTTATCCTAGTAAAGTTGTTTCAAACCACACACTCAGGATTTCGGGTGTTTCAACCTTACTGAAACTCACCTGGGTGGAGGATTAACCCGAACTAGGAGTAAAAAGAATGCCAGTCGTTTCATTGGCTCAAATGCTTGAGTCTGGAGTCCACTTCGGGCACCAAACCCGTCGATGGAATCCCAAGATGGACCCCTACATCTACACTGCCCGCAATGGCGTTCACATCATCGACTTGGTGCAAACTGCTCAGTTGATGGACACCGCCTACAACTACGTGCGTACTGCATCCGAGCAAGGCAAAAAGTTTCTGTTTATTGGTACCAAGCGTCAAGCTGCTGGCATCGTTGCTCAAGAAGCGGCTCGATGTGGGGCTTATTATGTCAACCAGCGCTGGCTCGGCGGAATGCTGACCAACTGGGCGACTATTAAAACCCGCGTCGATCGCCTCAAAGATCTTGAGCGTCGCGAAGAGACGGGCGCAATGGATATGCTGCCTAAAAAAGAAGCCGCCGTCTTACGACGAGAACTCGACAAACTTCAGAAATATCTCGGTGGCATCAAAGCCATGCGGAAAGTTCCTGATGTTGTTCTAATCGTTGATCAAAAGCGTGAATACAACGCCGTTCAAGAATGTTTGAAGTTGAGCGTCCCGATCGTCTCGCTGCTTGACACTAACTGCGACCCCGATGTGGTAGACATTCCCATTCCAGCGAATGATGATGCGATCCGCTCGATTAAGCTAATAGTAGGTCGGTTGGCAGATGCGATCTATGAAGGTCGTCATGGTCAACTCGAAGACGACGAATACGACTACGAAGGCGCTGACGACGAATACGAATACGACGAAAGCGAAGCCTTCGCGCCCGAAGAAGCGGCAGAAGTCCCCGCAGAATAACTCGACTCGTTCAGCCGTTAGTCGGGGGTGTTCAACCACTAACGGCTGATGGCTAACCACTCGTTGATTAGGGAAAGGCAAGATGGCAGACATTTCGGCAAAGATGGTCGGTGAACTGCGCCAAAAAACGGGCGCAGGCATGATGGATTGCAAAAAAGCACTCCAGGAAAACAATGGTGATTTAGAGAAAGCTTCCGAATGGCTGCGGCAAAAGGGAATTACGTCTGCGGGCAAGAAAGAAGGTAAAGTTGCAGCCGAAGGGTTAGTTGACAGCTACATTCACACAGGTGGACGGATTGGCGTTCTGGTTGAAGTCAACTGTCAGACTGACTTTGTGGCGCGCAATGAAGCCTTTCAACAACTCGTGAGAAACGT
>JBBRMC010000024.1:0-14606 GCA_038231055.1 Leptolyngbyales cyanobacterium | reverse complement strand
TTGACGGTGACGCGGCGATCGCTCGAACTCGCCATTCGGGTCAGCACCCTTTTATTCACCCTCATTTACAGCACCAATCTCTATCTTCTCACCACTGCCCCTGAAGAGATCACCGCCGGAATCGAAGACTTAATGGCTCCTCTGCGGCGATTTGGCGTGCCCGTAACCGAAATTGCGTTGACGTTGACGCTTTCCCTGCGCTTTATTCCCCTCGTGCTAGAAGAATTTCAGAATTTGGTTCGATCGATTAAAACTCGTGCCATTAACTGGAAGAAACTTGGATTTCGACGCGGTGCCCAGGTCTGGATGTTAGTCGCAGAGCGGTTATTAGAAAATCTGCTGCTGCGGGCAGAACAGATATCTAGCGCCATGAAAGTGCGGGGGTTTACTAGCCCCGATCGTCACCGCGTTGAGTGGCATCAGTTGCGCTTTAAACGGGTTGACTGGCTTGCGGTTGCTTCCTTGGCACTGCTGTGGACGGCAAGATTTGTCTAAATGGTGAACCGAGACGATCCAACCGATCGCCCTCTTCCCCTAAAATCAAGGATGAAGCACTAGAGATGAACTGTCATTAAGCATCATCTCCGATCCTTCATTCTTTCTTACGTCGCTTGGAGAACCGCAGTGGATTTAACTCGCATTCCCGCCCAGCCTAAACCCGGACTGATCAACGTTCTGGTCGAGATTCCCGCAGGCAGCAAAAACAAATATGAGTTCGACAAAGATTTGAATGCCTTCGCGCTCGATCGTGTCCTCTATGCTTCGGTGCAATATCCGTATGATTACGGCTTTATTCCTAACACGTTGGCAGATGATGGCGATCCGTTAGACGGCATGGTGATTATGGATCAGCCGACCTTTCCGGGCTGTGTAATTGCGGCACGTCCGATCGGAATGTTAGAAATGATCGACGGCGGCGATCGTGATGAAAAGATTTTGTGTGTGCCCGATAAAGATCCTCGCTATGTGAACGTCAAATCTCTGAATGATCTGGCATCTCACCGGTTGGATGAGATTGCCGAATTCTTCAGAACTTATAAGAATCTAGAGAAGAAAGTGACCGAAATTCTCGGTTGGAAAGACGTTGATCAAGTTCTGCCTTTGGTAGAGCAGTGCATCAAAGCCTATCGCTAATCACTCACACGTCAACTCAAACAAAGGCTCAGGAACTCCCTGAGCCTTTTCTCTATAAGAAAGTTAGAATTCTGCCTGAATTGGTAACAACGCAATTGAAATGGGTAGCATAGAGAATAACCAACCCAGGTGGGCAATCGTTTCGACGAATGCTTAGAGTAAGGCTTTCGATCTCGAACCCCTCGCCCAGCAGTTTGTGACTAATCTGCAAATTTGAGTAAAATGCTCCATCCAGACTGCTCCAAATCCAGCTTAAACGCTCTTGAGACACGTGCAAATCTAGAAATGATTAATCCTTCAGAATTTGTGATTCAGTTTTGGGGCGTTCGGGGCAGTATTCCCGCTCCCGGGAGCGAAACCGTTCGCTATGGCGGCAACACCTCTTGTATCGAAATGCGAGTTGGCGGCAAACGCCTAATCTTTGATGGAGGAACGGGTCTGCGAGTTCTAGGCAAACAATTGCTAGAGCAGCCGTCCGTTGAGGCACATATGTTTTTCAGTCATTCCCACTGGGATCACATTCAAGGATTTCCATTCTTTGTGCCTGCGTTTGCTCCAGGTAACCGCTTTCATATCTACGGCGGCGTGTCGCCCAATGGCGCGACCATGAAGCAACGCCTCAGCGATCAGATGCATCACCCTAACTTTCCGGTGCCGATGCAGGTGATGAAGTCAGATATGAAATTTCATGACCTGATGCCAGGTGATGTCATTCAGTTAGACGACATCACGATCGAGACGGGTTCATTAAATCACCCAAATTCAGCACTAGGCTATCGAGTGACGTGGCAAGGTCGCACCGCTGTTTACGCCACCGATACTGAGCATTATCCTGACCACATTGACGAAAATCTTGTTTACCTCTCGCGGGATGCAGACGTCTTGGTTTATGACGCTTGCTACACCGACGAAGAATACTATGACTCCAAAACGCCTAAGATTGGCTGGGGTCACTCCACCTGGCAAGAAGCGCTGAAAGTTGCTCAGGTTGCGGGTGTTAAGAGAGCCGTGATGTTTCACCACGACCCGAACCACGACGATGATTTTCTCGATCAAGTCGAGTCTGACGTGCAAAATGTATTCCCCAATAGTTTGCTAGCAAAGGAAGGCATGATCCTCCCGGTCGGTGAGAAGTCTTAAGTTTTGACAGTTGCCAACGATTCAGTCACTTGACAGATCTGAGTGAGCTTTTGAGCCGCGATCCCTTGCGTCAGCAAGGATTCTGCTTTGGCAAGCCCTGTGGTGAGATCAGGACAAACGCCACACCGCCAGAGATAAAAGCCTCCATTCCAGATTGCGGCTTGGGTCAGGTCGGAGGGTCTGCCGTCTAAAACGGCTTGCGCTGCCACAGCCCATTCTTTTGTTGGGGTCAAAGGGCTATCTTTAGCAGCAAACCCATAGTCACGAGGAACAAGATTTTGTCGCTCAAACTCAGATTTGTGGATGCCGATGATGGCAGTGCGATCGCGCGGTAAGTCACAGCTTCCTTCTAAGCCTTTGACGGTTGTGAAGTTGGTTGTTCCGCGTCGAGCAAAGGCATCACGAAACATATTTTCAGTAGGCGGGTGCACAAACCCACAGACCACATGAGCCTCTCCTGCATAGGGTGACCACATCAGTTCTAACGTGGCAAATGGGGGACGTTTGCCAATTTGGTCACGATAGGTCACTAGCCCTGATGCGAGCGGAAAGTGATTTGGCAAATAGACAAATCCCAGCCCGGTTGTTTCTAACACGTGCTGGACTTGATCGAGCGAAAGCCGCCCCCAATGAGTGCCTAAGGCGTTCCACAGGTCGATCAATGGCACGCCTTCTTTGGTGGGCATCCGATCGCCGCCATGCACAATCACAGACACGCCTGCACTCGCCAAAATCAGAGCCGTTAATGGGCTAATCGGAGCCGTGCGCGATCGACCATCGTAAGGCAAACACATTACCGTAACGGGGTAGACAGACTCGATCGGTTGCAGGCTCGGTCCTAACTCTTGATAAGCGTCTAGCATTCCTGCTAGTTCTTCCCCGGTCGGACGCTTGATGCGGTGGGCAATCATAAACGCCCCAATCTGCGCCGGGGTCGCCTCTTGAAGCAGCATCATCCGAGTTGCCGCTTTTGCTTGATCTCGGCTCAGGTCTTCCCCAGTGTGAGGTCCACTGCCTACTTTTTGCAGTAGCTCTCTGAACGCATTGCTCATAATAATTTTTGCCCAGCGACCTTAAGAATTGTAGTTCAGCCATTTTAGAGTTCCACGGTTTGAGAGGAGACTCGCTTTGCAATTAGAGACGGCGATGCTAAGGGACTATTTCCCAGATAACGGGACTGCCGCATTTGCTCATGCACGAGCGATCGAAAGCGTTGAATCGGGGGAATTTGCAGGCGATCGTGGGTTGTCACCAGCACAACCTGACGAACTAAGGTCGGGTCAGTTGTTGCTCTAGATGCCAAGGTTGGGTCAAGATGAACATCGTGAATTGCGCCTTGAGGCAAAAGAGCAACGAGTTCTCCTTGACGAATGATGCCTCGAAATGCGTCTAAAGTGTTGAGTTCTAGAACGGCATTTAGAGCGACTCCCTGACGCTGAAATTGTTCTTGAACGAGTCGCTGCATCCCATATCCATCTTTAAAGACGACTTGGGGATAGCGCACTAATTCTGTCCAAGGCACTTCGATGTAGTGCGTGAGCGGATGATCTGCCGCCATCAAAACTTCAATCGGCTCATCATATAAAACATCGACCACCATTTCTGGATTGTTGGTGAGGAAGCGATTATTCATCACGATCGCTAAATCAACTAGCCCATCTTTCAACACTTTGAGGGCGCGATCGCTGCCTAACGAGGTCACTCGTAGCTGAACTTCTGGGTGCTCTTGGCAAAAGCGTTGCAGCACAGGCGGCAGGTGAAATGCACAGACCGAATGGATTGCTGCAATACACAGTTCAGGTTGTTTGCCTTCTAGTAAGTCTGTAAGTTCTTGAGTAGCGATGTTCCATTCGTTCCAGATCTTGCGGGCGTGGGGCAAGAAGCGATCGCCTGCGATGGTCAGTCTTGCTTGAGCCGTGCGGTGCAACAGAGGAAGTCCGACTTCTGTTTCGAGTCCTTGAATTTGGCGGCTGATGGTTGATTGCGTCACATTACACTTTCGGGCGGCTTGTTGAAAGCTCCCGGTTTCTGCAACTGCGAGAAATGCTTGCAACTGCTCTAGACGCATGAATTTGTAGTGAGAATGACACTTCTTAGAAACCTTAACCAATTTGAGTAAAAACTTTAGTAAGAGTTGATACAGCTTGAAAACAAAGAATCGATGGGGGTTTGACTCAAATCTGAGGACTGTGAATTGGCGATCGAGCCGATCAAGTTGCCGTAACCCGATACAAAAGTGGGAGATGTGATTCCTCATAATTCCCACTCTCTAAGGGCGATCGCGACACCGCGACCTAAGTCTGAATTAGGGTTTTCACATTGAACCAGTTGCTCTAAACGTTGATGAGCAGCTTTAGGGTCAAGGGTTTTGAGGGCAGAAACGACGTGCAATCTAACGCTAACGTGCGGATCTGCAAGGAGACTAATTAAGGGATCGAGAGCCACCAGATTGCCCAGTTGTCCGAGGGCGAGGGCGATCGCTTGTCGGGCTGAAATCGATCGAGCAAAGGTGCCGTCTTGTTGCAGCAAATCGAGCAAAATTTGGGTCGCCTGACGTTTTCGATCAGCCTGGTCTACTCGCCCTAACACGACCAGGATTTCTTGACAAACGGACTCAGCTACCGGGAGCTGCATCAGCGATCGCTGGAAACAGTCCAGCGCGTCTGATGTGCCGATCCAGCCCAAGGCTCTAACGAGTTCGATCGCTAATGACTCTGGAGTGTAGCGAGATTGCAGCGTTTGAAAGAGAACTTGGGTTGCTGCCGGGGTACCTAACCGACCCAGGGCGATCGCGGTTTGTCTGCACACGTCTGGATTCAAATCCAGCAAGAGCGGATGCAGATGAGCGACCAGATCTAACTCTGCGACTTCGGCAGGACAGAAACCGAGTCCGATCACGGCAGCGCGTCTGACGGGCGTAACCGGATCTTTGAGCGCTTCAATTAGAATTTTTGTAATGTCTGAGTTGTGAAAACTACTCAACGCTTCGATCGCCGCTGTCCGCACCTGAGCATCGGGGTCATTCACCACCGTGATCAATAATGGCACTGTTGCAGAGTGACGAATTTGAGCCAGCGTTTGAATGGCTAATCGACGAGTGTTTTCTTGATCGAGCAACTGGGTGAGAATCTCGATCGCACCACTGCCCATCGCCGCGAGAGTGGTGACTGCCATCCCATTTAATTCTTCATTAGCGGAGGTTTTGAGCAGATCGACTAACGCTGTGGCGACAGTAGGATGATTAAAGCTACCTAAAATCCGAATTGCGAACCACTGCGCTTCTGAGTCAGCATCGTGATCTTGAAGCATATCAAGAAGAGGTGCGATCGCGGCAACGCCAAAACGTGGAAAAAGTTTAGCGATATCCCATCGGTCTTGAAAGTCTCCAGATTCTAAGCTCTGCAACGCTAGATTTAACAGCAGATTGAATAGATCTGCATCAAGATATCCTAAAGCCTCGTCACTTAGCAAGTGCTGGAGAGATTGATTGAGCAATGCCCAGTCTGACTGATATGCGGCAGTTTGAGCTTGCTGCAAAATTTCAAGATCAATTGATTGCACGGTTCCTCTGGGGGGATGACTGAACCGCTTACCCACAAAATTGTGGAATATGCTTGAGCTTACTTTCGCACATCTTTTACTAACTGCGAAGCGATCGAGCCTCTTGGTGGTGGAGTGCTCGATCGCTTCAACAAGTATCGCTTCATTCGGCTAACTTTACTCCTTGCAGATGGTGAAGAATCTCTTGAGCCGTTTTCATCTACCAAAAGTGGAAGCCATCAATCCGCAATTGCTCAACTCGCTATGCCTTCTTTACCAAAACTGAATTTCCCTCAATTTTTGCTAGATACGTCCCTAATGGTTTGCGCGCGGGACCCTGAATCACCGCTCCATCTGCTGTAAAGGCAGAACTGTGGCAGGGACACGCAAAGGACTTGCGCTCACTCTTCCACGCCACCAGACACCCTTGGTGGGTGCAGGTCGGATTCACTGCCAGCACTGAAGTCGGTTTAGTCGGATTGCGAATCACCAGCACGGGACCGATCGGGGATTGCTCACTAAAAATCTGTCCATTTTTATCAAGATCGGCAACTGATCCAATCGACTGGAAGCCATCATTTTTTGCAAGGGTAGTTGCTCCTATATCAGATGACCGAGCCGAATCAGAAGGTTTGGTGCAGGCAGCCAAGCCTGAAACAATGGCGGTCATCGCAACAGGCAGACGGCTAACTGCCCACCCTAAGCCAAACCAAGATAGAAACGATCGACGATTCATAGTGTTCTCCTAATCAAATCAGCACAATTGACGTTTCATCCTAACAGCAGATGCAGAAACGCAGAAAACTCATCCCTCTGATGCTAAAACTGCATCACACTCATGCGAAAACTTCATATTTAGAAACATTTAGTAACTAAATATACGAATTGCCACAGTGATCTCGCCTACTTTGACTTCATAAGCAGATTGTGAAGCCTTGAAGGTACTGAGAGTTGAAATCCCAGAAATGAATTCTCAATTGGTTCAGCTCTGGATGACTAGCTTTCCAAAAAATTAGTTTCTCGATCGCCCGTATTTAGTACGGACACCCCCTATATCAACAGGCTCATCATGACAGACACCATTTCAGCAGCCGTAAGTCTCAATAAGTTTGAAAAATTAAAAGCAGAGAAAGATGGGCTTGCGGTGAGAGCTGAACTAGAGCAGTTTGCCCAAGTGGGTTGGGAAGCGATGGACGAAACCGATCGTGACCACCGTCTTAAGTGGATGGGCGTTTTCTTCCGTCCGGTGACTCCGGGCAAGTTTATGCTGCGGATGCGGCTGCCCAATGGCATCATCACCAGTGGTCAAATGCGGCTGTTGGCAGAAATTGTGCAGCGCTACGGTGAAGACGGTTACGCAGACGTGACGACTCGCCAAAACCTGCAACTGCGCGGCATTCGCATTGAGGATGTGCCTGATATTTTTAACCGCTTTGAGAAAGCGGGGATGACCAGCATTCAGTCAGGAATGGATAACGTTCGCAACATCACAGGGTCTCCGGTTGCTGGGATTGATAGCGATGAACTGATTGACACCCGTGATTTGGCGGTGCAAGTGCAGAACATGATTACCAATCATGGTCAGGGCAATCCTGAATTTACCAATCTGCCTCGCAAATTCAATATCGCGATCGCAGGCTGTCGAGATAATTCTGTTCACGCCGAAATCAATGACATTGCCTTTATTCCGGCTTATCAAGATGGAGTTCTGGGCTTCAACGTTCTAGTCGGTGGCTTCTTTTCAGCGAAGCGATGCGAAGCTGCGGTGCCGATGGGTGTGTGGGTGGCACCTGAGCAAGTCGTTGCCCTCTGTGAGTCGATTCTCACGATTTATCGCAATCATGGGCTGCGCGCCAACCGTCAAAAATCTCGCCTCATGTGGTTGATCGACGAATGGGGTATCGAGAAATTTCGCTCTGAAGTTGAGCAGCACATCGGGCATTCCTTGCGAACGGCAGCTCTCAAAGATGAGATTCTCTGGGACAAGCGCGACCATATCGGAGTCTATGCTCAAAAGCAACCCGGTTTGAACTATGTAGGGCTGCACGTTCCCGTAGGGCGGCTGTTTGCTCAGGATATGTTCAACTTGGCGCGACTCGCCGAAGTCTACGGCAGTGGCGAAATCCGCCTCACGGTTGAGCAAAACGTGATTGTGCCCAACGTGCCCGACTCCCGGATTTCAGCATTGCTTGAAGAAACGATCGTCGAGCGATTCTCTCACAATCCCACGCCTCTTTCTCGTGCACTTGTGTCATGCACTGGCTCCCAGTTCTGCAACTTTGCCCTGATTGAAACCAAAAATCGTGCCGTTGCGTTGATTAAAGAACTCGAAGCCGAGCTATCGTGCGATCGTCCCGTCCGCATTCACTGGACGGGGTGCCCCAACTCCTGTGGTCAGCCTCAAGTCGCCGATATTGGCTTGATGGGCACTAAAGTCCGCAAAGATGGGCGCACCGTGGAAGGGGTAGACCTCTATATGGGTGGCACGGTGGGCAAAGATGCTCATTTGGGCACCTGTGTGCGGAAAGGCATTCCCTGTGAGGATCTAAAGCCCATTCTGCGAGACATTTTGGTTGAGCAGTTTGGTGCCCATCTCACCGCAGAAATGCCCGTTGGTCAGTCTTCTCAAATTGAAATGACTGTCGATGATGAGTTACCGACCAGCCTTCAGGTTCTTCAGCAGTCTCAGGGTCTTGCCCCTGCGATCGCGACCCCTGCTACCGTGCAGTTTGCAAAGTCTGGCAAATCAGTCACCTCGACCGAGGGTGGCTCGATTCTAGAGATGGCAGAACAGGCAGGGATTGAACTCGACAGCAGTTGTCGATCGGGAACCTGTGGCACCTGTAAGCAAACGTTGTTAGCAGGTGAAGTCCGCTATGACGGCGACCCTGCCGCGCTGGATGATGACGATCGTGCCGCTAGAACTATTCTGACGTGCATCGCTCATCCGGTAAGTCAGGTGTCTATTGAGGCTTGATCGGCAATCAAGTTCATCTAGCCAGATGTTAGATGGGCAGTTAAACGCTTTTTCTGCTGCCCATTTACACCGTTCCTCCTCACACGCTGCAACCTTCTTGCAGCCAATCAACCTCAGCGAAATCATTGGAATAGGATTAATGAGCAATCTCTCAAGACGGAAATTTATCATCACCGCAGGCGCAACTGCTGCCGGAACGCTGCTTGTTCATGGTTGCAGCAGCCCTAACAAATCTGCGACCGGTGGTGGAACGTCTTCTAACGCGGTTCCTGCGGTGAATTCTGGCACGGCAGATGCTCCAGAAGTGACCACTGCCAAGCTTGGATTTATCGCCCTGACCGATTGCGCGCCGTTAGCGATCGCCAAAGAAAAAGGCTATTTCGAGAAGTATGGGATGAAAGATGTCTCAGTTACCAAGCAGACCTCCTGGGCAGTGACTCGCGATAACCTCGAACTCGGCTCTGACAAAGGCGGCATTGATGGCGCACACATTCTTACTCCCATGCCTTACCTGATGTCGGCAGGCAAGATCACCAAGGGCAATACGCCATTGCCGATGTATATCTTGGCGCGTCTCAACACCAATGGACAAGGAATTTCATTGTCTAACGACTATGCAGACTTAAAAGTCGCGACAGATAGCTCTGTGCTGAAGGCAAAAATTGATGCGGCAAAAGCGGCTGGCAGAAAATTCAAGGCGGCAGTCACCTTTCCGGGTGGCACTCACGATTTGTGGATGCGCTATTGGTTAGCAGCAGGTGGCATCGACCCCGAAACCGACGTGGACCTTGTGGTGATTCCGCCAGCCCAAATGGTGGCCAACATGGAAACCAAAACGATGGATGCGTTCTGTGTCGGTGAACCGTGGAACAGTCGTCTGGTCAACAAAAAACTTGGCTATAGTGCCCTGACTACAGGCGAACTGTGGAAGGGGCACCCCGAAAAAGCGTTCTCGATGCGGGCAGATTGGGTCGATAAGAACCCTAAAGCGGCTAAGGCGCTGCTGATGGCGGTTCAAGAAGCCCAGGTTTGGTGCGACAAAGACGAAAATAAGCAGGAAATGTGTGAGATTCTCTCGGCTGATAAATATATCAAAGCTCCCGTAAAAGACATTATCGATCGAGCCAAAGGTAACTTTGACTTTGGTGACGGTCGCACGCTGCAAAACAGCGATTTACTGATGAAATTCTGGCGTGATGCGGCTTCGTATCCGTTTAAGAATCACGACGCTTGGTTCATCACCGAAAACATTCGCTGGGGCAGATTTGCGGCGGATACCAACATTAAAGAGATGGTCGATAAAGTGAACCGTGAAGACCTGTGGAAAGCTGCCGCGAAAGCGATCGGGCAAGAAGCTGCGATTCCCAAAGACTCGTCGCGTGGGGTCGAAACCTTCTTCAATGGCACCAAGTTTGATGCAACGGATACCGCAGGATATTTGAGTAGCCTCAAGATTAAGAAAGCGTAGTTAAGGCAATGGGGCACGGCAGCGATCGTGCCCCCACCCAGAAGTTTTTGTTCTGCATTCTCTGAATCCTCTGCAATTCCTCATGACTATTAATCCTTCCCTTCGCCCAGCCTCGTCGTCTGCGTTTGTCGAAACGATTCAAAAAAACGCCAAGCTTTTGATTCCACCGATCGTCTGTACGGTTGTGCTCTTAACGATTTGGCAGTTGTTGTGTCTCGCGCCCGACACCAAAATGCCGGGTCCAATCCGGGTTTTACAGCAAACAATTGGACTCATTCTCAATCCCTTTTATGACGATGGTGGCACGTCTAAAGGGCTAGGATGGCAGATTTGGATCAGTTTGCAGCGCGTCATGATCGGGTATTCGCTAGCGGCGATCGTGGGCATTTCCCTTGGGGTGTTAATTGGCATGAGTCAGTTTATGCGACGCGGTCTCGACCCGATGATTCAAGTGTTGCGGACGGTTCCGCCTCTGGCGTGGTTGCCCCTGTCTCTCGGCGTTTTTCAAGACAGTGACCCAGCCGCGTTATTTGTGATTTTCATTACGGCAATCTGGCCTATTGTCATCAATACGGCATTGGGGGTGCAACAAATTCCCCAAGACTACAACAACGTTGCCAAAGTGCTGCGTCTGTCGGGCAGAGAGTATTTCTTTAATATCTTGGTGCCGTCCACTGTGCCCTATGTGTTTGGTGGATTGCGGATTGGCATCGGCTTGGCATGGTTGGCGATCGTGGCCGCAGAGATGCTGAAAGCAGAAGGCGGTATCGGCTTTTTTATCTGGGATGCCTACAACGCAGGCAACGAAAACAGCATGAGCGAAATTATTATTGCGGTGCTGTATGTCGGGTTGGTGGGTTTGGCGTTGGATCGACTGGTTAGCTACCTCGGTTCGCTAATTGTTTCAGAAAAATAGTTAACTCGATCGTCGGTGATTGTTCCTCATCCTTCATCTCTTCTCTGCCATGTCCTCCTTCTTAGAAATCGACCACGTTGATAAAGTGTTTCCGCTCACCGGGGGCGGCAGCTATGTTGCGCTCAAAAATATTGAACTTCAGATTCGTCAAGGCGAGTTTGTGACGCTGATTGGTCACTCTGGTTGTGGCAAATCCACCTTGCTCAACATCGTAGCGGGATTAGACAAACCCAGCGTCGGCGGCGTAGTGCTAGAAGGGCGGCAGGTGACCAGTCCGGGACCCGATCGCATGATGGTGTTTCAAAACTATTCGCTGCTGCCGTGGCTGACCGTGCAGGAAAATATTGCTCTGGCAGTCGATAAGGTTCTGAAGCATTTGCCCAAAGGTGAACGCAAAGGCATTGTTGAACAAAACATTGACCTGGTAGGGTTAAGACCTGCGGCACACCGCAAGCCCAAAGAGCTATCAGGCGGCATGAAGCAGCGCGTCGCGATCGCTCGTGCCCTCGCCATCCGTCCCAAAATGTTGCTGCTCGATGAGCCGTTTGGTGCATTGGATGCGCTGACTCGCGGCAACCTGCAAGAGCAACTGATGCGAATCTGCGAAGAAAGTCAGGTGACCTGTTTGATGGTGACTCACGATGTCGATGAGGCGCTGCTGCTGTCCGATCGCATTGTCATGCTGACTAACGGACCCGATGCCCACATTGGTCAGATTCTCGATGTTCCCATTCCTCGCCCTCGCAGACGCATGGAAGTCGTTAAGCATCCCAGCTACTACGCGCTGCGAAATGAGATGATTTACTTCCTCAATCAGCAAAAGCGAGACAAAAAGCGCAAAGTCAAAGAGACTGTCAAAGTGGTGATCGCGCGCAACGGGTTAGAAAAAGTCAATCTCGATATCGGGTTTATTCCCCTCACGGACTGTGCGCCACTCATCATTGCTAAAGAGAAAGGCTTCTTTAAAAAGCATGGACTAGAAGACGTAACGCTGCACCGCGAACCGAGTTGGAAAGCGATCGCCCAAGGCATCACCGACGGACGATTAGACGCGGCGCAAATGGTGGCTGCTATGCCGTTAGGGTTGACCCTCGGCATGAATGGCAAAGCTCCGTTGCCCGTCCTCACCGCGATGGTGCTGTCTCGCAATGGCGATGCGATTACCATCAGCAAAAAACTCTACGATCGTGGCGTGAAATCCCTTGAGGACTTCAAACAATTCATCACGCAAACGCCTGGAGAAACCCACACATTAGGGGTGGTGCATTCCGCGTCGATGCAGAATTTGCTGTTGCGCTATTGGCTGGCATCAGCAGGGATCGACCCCGATCGTGACGTAAATCTTGTCACGGTGCCGCCGCCTCAAATGGTGGCAGCGTTAGAAACGGGAACCCTAGACGGCTTTTGCGTGGGTGAACCATGGAATTCTCGCGCTGTTCAAGAAGGGTTAGGCGTAGTGCTGACCACCACTCATGATTTGTGGACAGGGCACCCCGAAAAAGTCTTGGGCGTGCGTGAAGACTGGGCATCTCAATATCCCGACACGCA
This sequence comes from Leptolyngbyales cyanobacterium, assembly GCA_038231055.1. Classification (GTDB taxonomy): domain Bacteria; phylum Cyanobacteriota; class Cyanobacteriia; order Leptolyngbyales; family Leptolyngbyaceae; genus Phormidesmis_A. The sequence goes on along the minus strand of JBBRMC010000024.1, from coordinate 1,883 downwards.
CCTCGCGCTCATGAAAGCCTTACTCGAAGCGTGTGAATATTGCGATGATCGTCGCCACCGCGAAGAGATGCTCAATCTGTTAGCCCAACCTGAATATGTCGGGGCTGACGTGAAATATATTCGTCCCGGATTCCTTGCTCCTTATATCTATGGTGGCGATCGCCAACCCGAACCTCTGCTGCGGTTCAATCAATTCCACATCGACCAAACCAACTGTCCTCAACGGGTCGGCGCACTGTGGATTTTGACCCAACTCGCCCGTTGGAACATCATTCCCGCCTTTCCAAAAAACTGGATTGAAATTCTCGATCGCGTTCGTCAAGTCGAACTCTATGGCGAAGCGGCGAGACAAGTGGGCTACCCCGGCACCGAGCCAAACCGCAACTCGTTCACGCTGTTTGACGGAGTGGTATTCAACCCAAACGACCCGATCGGGTATCTCAAATCTCTAGAGATCAGTCACGACATTCGGGTCGAAGAAATCTTGCTCGATGTGCCGAGCGATCGGATCAAAAGCGCTGCTTAACCTGTTCTTACTCCCCCTTCCCTACCTATGCAGACATTAATCAACGAAGACTTTACTCCTCAAACGTTTCAGCCTGATCCGTTTCTTGTTGTCGATAACTTGTCCAAGATTTATCCGACTAAAAGTGGAGATTACACAGTTTTAGACGAGGTGAATCTCACGGTCGATGAGGGGGAATTTGTCTGCGTCATTGGTCACTCTGGCTGTGGCAAAAGCACCTTGCTCGATATGGTGTCTGGCTTTCGCCAACCTTCTAGTGGCGAAGTTCGCCTTCAGGGAAAGCAGATCACGCAGCCGGGACCCGATCGTATGGTCGTGTTTCAAAACTATTCGCTGCTGCCCTGGAAAACTGCCTTTGAAAATATCTATCTAGCAGTCAATTCTGTCTACCCTGACAAGCCCAAAAAAGATAAAGAAGACATCGTTCACAGGCACCTGGCAATGGTCGGCTTAGAAGAAGCGGCAAATAAGAAACCGGGGCAACTGTCAGGCGGCATGAAGCAGCGCGTCTCGATCGCTCGTGCGTTAGCCATCTGTCCGCAGGTTCTGATTTTAGATGAGCCGTTTGGCGCACTCGATGCCATCACCAAAGAAGAGTTGCAGGAAGAACTCTTGCAGATTTGGACTGAGCATCGCGTCACCGTGCTGATGATCACTCACGATATTGACGAAGCGCTGTTTCTCGCCGATCGCGTCGTGATGATGACCAACGGACCTGCCGCTAAGATTGGCGAGATTTTAGACATTCCCTTCCCACGTCCCCGCGTTCGCACGCAGATCATGGAAGATCCACATTACTACACTCTGCGAAATCAAGCGCTTGATTTTCTCTTTAGCCGTTTTGCAACCGATCATTAAGGTTAGTCAAAACTCAGAGCCGGACATTGAGCTACCGTGTACATACGACTGATGAGTCACTGTGTTTCAGTGGGCTTGTGCCCCCTAAATCCCCCAAAATTGGGGGACTTTGACTCAGGGAACTCGCTCTCGGAACCTGCACAGCTTTCCGCTCAAAGTCCCCCAGAATGGGGGATTTAGGGGGCGAACCCCCAACGATCGAGATTCAAAACAATTTATGTGTACACAGTAGGACATCAAAGCGGGATTGAGGCTCACAGAAACGCCGATCGCCTCCAAGCAAAAATAATGCCCATATGGAGCGAATCGGCGGAGACCCCAACATCTGTGGATGGGCATTCGAGTGCTGTCACTAAGAGACTTTTGGTATGACCCAACTTTCGTCCGCTCCGCCTTCTGATCGCACAGACCGTATTCTTTGCTATTACATCAATGCATCGAGTCAACTTCAGATGGCTCAAATCACTAACCTCCCAGACTGGAGGTTTGAGCGCATGAT
>JBBRMC010000023.1:0-14721 GCA_038231055.1 Leptolyngbyales cyanobacterium | reverse complement strand
ATTTGAGTCGGCTTATGCCCCCTAAATCCCCCAAAATTGGGGGACTTTGAACAAGATAAATGGCTTGACCTCTAACACCTCGTTTCATCTCAAAGTCCACCAGAATGGGGGATTTAGGGGACGAAAGGTTTTGGCAATGACGGATCGGATCAACTTGTGTGTACACGGTAGCCTCAAGGAGAGAGAGCCAGAATCCGGTGCCTCTTTTCCTTGGGGAGAAGGGATTAGGGAATGAAGGTCTCCAACTTAATTGCGCCTACCTACTACTCAGGGATTAGGTCAAGATCTGATGCATTTGGCTCAACAACTCATCCATTAAAAGCGAGGGTGGCACGACAGGAGCCGCCATTTCGTGTAAGAGAGCAGAAACCGAACCAACATTGTGCGGCTCAGGACTTTCTTTAACCCCAGACCGGTGGTCGAGCACCAGAATCGGAGGTTTGCTTGTAAGAGATTTCATAGTCTCTAGCCCTTTTATAGTCGCAGGCTGAGGTACGTCATCAGTCCAATAAAACAAAATGAGATCCACACTCCCAGATTGCAGTTTTTGGGAGACCTCTGCCCACGATCGCGCCATCACACCCCTAAATCCTGCGGCTTGCACGTATTGCATCATCGCAGACAGCCATTCATTATCTCTTGCCTGTGTTGAGGTGCCGTCTGTCAGCGCTTCAGCCAGGTTAATGGGGTCGATCGCCATCACCAAGGGTCGCCACGCAAACCCCGCCGCTACTTGAATGACTTGCAACAGCGCTGAGGTTTCTGGCTTTCCTGACATTGAAGTCTGCTCAACTAAAGGCGCTAGACAGGGAAAAACCGATAAACCCTGAACTTGGTTTGCGGCTTGAGTGGTGGCTTGATCTAACGTTACGAGGGGCAGAGAGGCGAGGAATGTCTGCTCAGATAACTGTCTGAGATAGGCGATCGGATTAGGCATTGCTGCATCCAGTAGCACGACGTGAGGCTTCCAAACCTGTGCCAAAAGCTCTGCTTGCTCTAGATCGTCGGCTTCTAAGACACGATAGTTGCGGCTGTGGAGAAGATAATTGAGATCGATCGTGGCTTTTGCAGCGGTTTTGCTCTGTTCACCATATCGAGTTGGGCTTAATCGCAAAATCACCAAGCTCTCACCGATCGATTCGGATAGTTGATTAGACGGAGATTCTTCAGTCACTTGATCGAGCATCTGTTGCAATGCTTGATTGGTAATCGGCAAGCTGAGAAAACCATCTGCATGGTGGCGAGTGGCTTGCTCACGATCACCCCTAGTTGCCATCACCGTCACCGGAATCGGTCGAGTCTGTGGGTCGGCTTTGAGCAATGTCAGCACATCCCAACCTGATAAGGTTGGCAAGAGCGGATTGAGCAAAATTGTGCAGGGCTGAAGTCGGCGCGCCTTTTCGACCGCTTCGGTGCCCGATCGAGCAATAATAACGCGATAGCCGAGGTCACTCAACTGCTCAGAGAGATGCTCGATCGAACGCACCACTGCTTCGACCACCAGCACCAGCCGATTGTGAGTCGATTGAGAAACGGGTGGAAACAAAACGGATTCGTGGTCGGGGTCGATCGCTAATTGAGGATGAGTCGGCGGCAACAGCAGAGTAAATTCACTTCCCTGATTTTCTTTTGAAACAAATGTGACATCGCCGCCGTGCAGTCGTGCTAAACGTTGGGTCAGCACCAATCCCAGCCCCGTTCCTTCAAATCGTCGAGTTAGGGGGTTTTCTAATTGCTGGAATTTTTGAAAAATCAAATGCTGTTTTTCAGCCGGAATTCCAATTCCTGTATCCCACACCGTAAAGGCAATCCAGCCTTCCCAGAGGTTAACTCGCAGCCCAATCTTGCCGCCAGGGTTGGTGAATTTCAGAGCATTTGAGAGGAGATTTAACAGCATTTGTCGCAGTCGCATCTCGTCAGCAATCAGGGTTTCAAGCCCTGGTTCGATCTCTAAGGTAAACGCGGGTGGAGCAGATGGAAGTTCCTGTCCGACTTCAGGTTTGGCTTCTTCAAGACGAGACTGTTGGGCTTGCTCGAAGGCTCGGTTGCAAATCGTAGCAATGTTGACAGGTTCTAGGGTGATTTCTAGCTGCCCTGTCTCCATGCGGGTTAGGTCGAGAATGTCATTGACGATCGTCATCAAGTGTCGCCCACTACGATGAATCAGTTGGGCATAGCGCACTTGACGCTCATTCATTGTGCCCGAAAGCTGATCTTTGAGCAGACTCGATAAGCCTAAAACTGCCGTGAGCGGCGTTCTTAACTCGTGGCTGATGCAGGCGAGAAACTCATCTTTGAGGCGATTTAGCTGCACAAGGTCTGCGTTTTTGGCGGCTAATTCTCTCGAAAGCTGCTGTTGTTCGGTGACATCTTGCGCCAAAACTAGCCACAAACTCTCTTCGATCAGAGGCAACGGGCAGGCAATTCCTGCTATCTCTAGCTCAGTTTCTAAAGCGCTGAGATGGTCAGCGGCTCTGCCTGAGTGTGATTCGCGAGGCTCTAAGTCGGAGCGACCGTCGGGAGAATACCAACCGGACGTGAACTCTAATTGAGTGTTAGGTGAGACAGTCCCGATCGGAATCTTAATCAGATGCAGAATCCGCTCTTGACCGTTTTTGAGCGGACAAACGCAAATGCAGGTGTTAGAGGTCGAACCGAGCCGACAAAAGCTAGCGAGTGGCATATCAGTCGGCGACTCAGCAGACGGATGCCAAGCAGAGTCAGGCGATCGAGTAGGGGGTCTAGAATGAGTCGCAAATTCTAGAACAGCATCGGCATCATGCTGCACCCAGTCGGGGTCAGCCAATTCATCAAACTGCTGCTGCCAGAGAGCGTTTTGAGCCACGACTCGCCCCGTGTTTGATTGCAGCATCATCGGCACAGGCAGCCGCGCTAAAACCTGCATTAAAGACTGGATCGCGGCGGGTGACTGCTCAGTTGATGAAGAAAATAAGGTGGGCTGTGGCTGAAGGGGAATGCCATCGGCTCGCCGAGAGGCAAACCGCAACTTGGCGATTTGGACGCGCAACTGCTGTTTAAGAAGATGATCAGTTTCTGTCGGAGGAGTGATGGGCTGAACGTCAAGCGGTGTCTCCTCGCTGGGTATGTCTTGTCGTATTGCAAGATCGATCAGCTTCAACATATAAAGGCTATCAACCAATCCTAAGAAGTGACGATCGCCATCGACCACTGCCCAAAATCGATCAGGGCAGTCTCTTAAACTTTGTTCACATTCTTTTAGTGGGTGATTGAATAACAGGGTGGGCAACGGCTCTACGATCTCAGAACCCACTTCAGAGAGCGATCGCTTGAGTGTGCTGGCAGAGACCCCAGTTTGGCTTCCTAGTAACGACATCAATTTTCGAGACTGGATTAGCCCGATCGGCTGCTGCTGCCGATTAACGACGACTAAACGACCACAAACGCTTTCGCCCAAAAGTTCTGCTGCGATCGTTAGTGTGGCAGTCTGAGGGCAGATCGGAACTGATTCGAGAAAGTCGTTGAGGGAAGCAGTCTGCATCACCATGAAAAATCCGCCAAGCTGTGTGGTTAACCGAGAACTAGCGCCAAACGTTTGTATGTTAATAACTTGACCGGCTTATTGCTAGTGCCGACACGGGAAGCAGATAGATTTGCTCTCCTATTTTATAGGGTGACTTTGGGAAAAACCAGATTGTTGCAGAGCTGCAATAAACAGCAACATACTTGGATAAAGTGACTTAAAGAAGTTGTGGTGCTTGACTTCCCGGTGGCTCGTGATGGCGAGCTGAGCAGTCTCCTCTCATTTTTCAGTCACGATCGTTAATCAAACATCGTATTCTTAAATAAGTATTAAGCATCAAGTCAAAAATCCTGCTATAAAGACTCTTGAGACTTTAGCAACCGATTCTTAACGCTTCCGATCGTGCTTCAATTCGTCAAACCTTCACTTCACTGTCTTTTTCATCCCGTGGGTCTATTTAGCCTTGACAGCTTCACTATTTACCAGTCACCATCCCAAGCAATTTGTCTGCGTTTTCGTAGATTCGAGTGAGTTGGCTCAGTCAGTTCAGCAGGTTCTGCGGCATGATGCATCGCAAGAAGAACGCTACGCCATCGCCCTGCCAGAGTCTGATGAAGCGTTTTTTAAGCTGGTCAAACAATATGGGCAGCATCTTGACTGTTTGATTTTGCAACAAGGCTCTAAACTGCCGCGCCTCGTCACTTGGATGCATGAGCAAGTGACCCTGTTGCCAACTATTATCTTAGACGCACCCTCAGAAGCCGATGCGGGAATGGCGGGACTAGAGGCGCAGTTAATCTTTCTCTACCATTCGGCAGAAATCAGGCTGCCTCTGGATAAAGTGGAGGCAATTGCCGAATTTATTGATCAGGCGATCGACGAATTTCTCAATCTCTCACCCTCATGCCGTTTGTCCAACCCCTCAGTTGAGCCGGACATGACCACCCATCTCAGCCCTCAAAACTTTTTGTTGTTGCATCAACGACGGTTGACTGAGAAGCTAAAAGAGAGATTGGGCTATCTGGGAGTTTATTACAAGCGCAACCCTAAAGCGTTTTTGCGGTCTCTGCCACTTGATGAACGCGAACAGCTTTTAAGACAATTGCGGCTCGACTATCGGACAATTGTTTTGAACTATTTCATGGATGAAAGTGGATTAAATCAAAGAATTGATGACTTTGTAAACACGATATTTTTTGCCGATATTCCTGTCGCTCAAATTGTTGAAATTCACATGGAATTAATGGATGAATTTGCCAAACAGCTAAAATTAGAGGGGCGAAGTGAAGACATTTTGCTCGATTATCGGTTAACTCTGATTGACACGATCGCGCATTTATGTGAGATGTATCGGCGCTCAATTCCCAGACAGTCCTAGAATTTGCAAATGAAGTTTTATCAATCCGCGATTAGCTTTTGAAGCTTTCTAGAAACCATGAGTCCATTAAAAAAAACCTACGTTCTCAAGCTTTATGTCGCCGGAAATACACCTAACTCAATTCGGGCGCTCAAGACGTTGAACAATATTTTAGAGAAAGAATTTCAAGGAGTTTATGCCCTGAAAGTGATTGACGTGCTCAAAAATCCGCAGTTAGCCGAGGAGGATAAAATTTTAGCAACCCCCACATTAGCCAAAATTTTGCCTCCCCCTGTTCGCAAAATAATTGGCGACCTTTCAGACAGAGAGAAAGTCTTAATCGGACTCGATCTCCTCTACGAAGAACTTCGCGAAGAGGAAACTGATACTTAGAAAAATCTTAGTTAGCTGATCTAGAAGACGTTTGACCGACCCATTTTTTAGTAAACAAATTTAGCCTATTCGCCTTCAGTTTTAGAAGGTTGCGGCTCAGGTTTGAACCATAACTCTTATGAATCCAACGAATCAAAGCGAATCGCGCAGTCAAGTAGAAATGTCAGGCGTTCAAAAAATTCGTACTCTGATTGAAGGCTTTGACGACATCAGTCATGGAGGTTTGCCTGTCGGTCGCACTACGTTAATAAGCGGGACATCTGGCACTGGAAAAACCTTATTTGCAGTGCAATTTCTCTACAACGGGATCACTCAATTTGATGAGCCAGGAATTTTTGTCACGTTTGAAGAATCTCCGGCAGACATCATCAAAAATGCGTTGAGCTTTGGGTGGGATCTTCAGAAATTTATCGACGAAGGGAAGCTATTTATTCTCGATGCGTCTCCCGATCCCGAAGGGCAAGATGTTGTAGGCAACTTCGACCTATCCGCGTTGATTGAGCGAATTCAGTACGCAATTCGCAAATATAAAGCGCGACGAGTGTCGATCGACTCGGTAACGGCAGTGTTTCAACAATACGATGCGGCAGGGGTGGTGCGTCGAGAAATTTTTCGACTGGTCGCTCGACTGAAGCAAGTGGGCGCAACCACAATTATGACCACCGAACGGATTGAGGAATATGGCGCGGTTGCCCGATATGGAGTCGAGGAATTTGTCTCAGACAACGTGGTGATTGTGCGAAACGTTTTAGAGGGTGAGCGGCGCAGACGGACGGTTGAAGTGCTCAAACTGCGTGGCACTACTCACATGAAGGGCGAATATCCCTTCACCATCACAAATCAGGGGATCAACATTTTCCCACTGGGAGCGATGCGTCTGACTCAGCGATCGTCCAATATCCGCGTCTCGTCAGGGGTGACCACGCTGGATACGATGTGTGGCGGCGGTTTCTTTAAAGACTCGATTATTTTGGCAACCGGGGCGACCGGAACCGGAAAAACGTTGTTGGTCAGCAAATTTTTGCAAGAAGCTTGTCAGAGGGGCGATCGCGCCATCCTATTTGCTTATGAAGAGTCTCGCGCTCAACTGTCTCGCAATGCCTATTCATGGGGCATCGATTTTGAGGACTTAGAGCAAAAAGGGTTACTCAAAATTATTTGTGCCTATCCTGAGTCGGCGGGTTTAGAAGATCATTTGCAGATCATCAAGTCAGAGATTGCAGAATTTAAGCCGTCGCGGGTCGCGATCGACTCGCTCTCTGCTCTTGCCCGTGGCGTTAGTAATAATGCCTTCCGTCAATTTGTGATTGGTGTGACGGGGTTTGCCAAACAAGAAGAAATCACAGGATTCTTTACCAACACTACCGATCAGTTTATGGGGTCAAACTCGATCACCGACTCTCATATCTCGACCATTACCGACACGATCCTCATGCTGCACTATGTCGAGATTCGCGGGGAGATGTCTCGTGCTCTCAACGTTTTTAAGATGCGTGGCTCTTGGCACGACAAAGGCATCCGTGAATACACAATCAGCGCTCAGGGTCCAGACATCAAAGACTCGTTCCGCAATTTTGAGCGCATCATCAGTGGTTCGCCGACTCGAGTCACAGTCGATGAAAAAACGGATCTGTCTCGAATTATTAAAAGCGTCAAAGACGAAAAAGACTTATGACTCAACCGCTAGTCGGGATCATTATGGGCAGTGACTCAGATTTGCCCACCATGCAGGATGCAATCGCAGCCTGTGAGGAATTCAAAGTGCCTTATGAAGTGGGGATTGTCTCAGCCCATCGCACGCCCGATCGCATGGTGGACTATGCCAAACACGCTCATTTGCGTGGACTCAAAGTGATCATTGCGGGTGCGGGCGGTGCAGCTCACCTCCCCGGAATGGTTGCTGCCTTAACGCCTCTGCCCGTGATCGGTGTGCCTGTAGCGAGTCGGCACCTTCAAGGTGTGGATTCTTTGTATTCGATCGTGCAAATGCCTGCCGGGATTCCGGTGGCGACGGTAGCGATCGGAAATGCTAAAAATGCAGGTTTGTTAGCGGTGCAGATACTCGCAAGTCACGACCCCGATCTGCTGGCACAGGTTCAGCGCTATCGTCAAAGCCTTGCTGACATGGTGATGGAAAAACAAGCCAAGTTAGACGAAGTGGGCTACGAAAACTACTTGAACTCGTGAGACCAATTCCCCCTTTTGATTTACCCAAAAACGCTAAGAGAGAGGTGAGCGGCTAGTTTTTCTAGAAGAAAAAGTCCGGCAACCGAATTTCCGGTGGGGTCAATCGCTGGGCTGTAGGTCGCGATCGCGCCCTGCTTAGGCACGATCGATAATAAGGCTCCACTCACCCCTGACTTTGTGGGCAGCCCGACTCGCACCGCAAACGCGCCCGATGCTTCATAAAGTCCACAGGTCAACATTAAAGCATTGACGATCTGCTGATGGTGTCGGGTGGTTTCACACGACGATCCGAGGAGTAAGCCTAATCGTGCCAAATCTTCGACCGTTCCTGACAGACAGCAGATGTGGTTATAGGTGTCGAGTGCCATCTCAACCGAGGTTAGATGTCCGGCTTGTGAGAGCATATTTGCGATCGCTCGGTTCGATTCATTCGCCATCGATCGAACCGAGGTCAGCATGGCTTGATCGAGGGTCAGATGCGTGTCTGCGAGTCGATTCAGCCATTGGCACAATGCCTCACATCGGGTCGCAGCCTCTTTTCCAGGTAGCAGAGAGGCTAGTACGATCGCGCCGCTATTAATCATGGGGTTGCGGGGATGTCCGCGATCAGCACTCAACTGCGTCAGAGAGTGAAACGGCTGATCAGAAGGGCGCATTCCCACCTGTTTAAAGACTTCTTCTGCGCCAAGTCGCTCTAGGGCAAATAGCAGCAAAAATGGCTTAATCACGCTCATTAACGCAAATGGCTGCCTGACTTCACCTGCTGAAAACGTAGTTCCCCTCGCCGTTTGAATCTGAACGGCAACCGTCGTGGGTTTTATCTGAGCGAGGAGTGGAATATAGTCGGGCAGTCGTCCTAGTTGCGTTTTTGTTTTTGCAGCCGTGACCCAAGCATCTAGCTGATCCTGAGTTAAGGCATTGAGTCCTACCAAAGAATTGTTCAAGATGAATGCCTTCAATCTCTAGCTTCTCGCAGCCAGGAATAGACGTGAAGTTCACGGTCTAAACCCTAAACTCATTGGTGTCTTCGGTATACTCGATCGGCAGCACTACCATCAGATTATCGCTGGGGCGCGGGATGTAGTGAGACGACAGAAAAAGCTTGTCGCCTTCTTTGTTGGAGTGAATTTTCTTAGCGGCTTCGATGCCAGCCTCAACTGCCATCTTGACCTCAGATACATCTCCTCGCACAATAATCGTCACGTAGGCACCGCTTACTTTCTCCATTTCGACCAAGGTGACACGGGCAGCTTTGACCATCACATCTGCAACAGCCAGGGCTGGAGGTAAACCCCGCACTTCTACCATTCCAACGGCGTTACCCATACTTGATCCTTCCCTTCCAATCCGACGACGATACCATCATTCATTCTACGCAAGTTCTACAGCTTTTTGCCAATCAGCCGGATCTTCTGTGTCAATCAAAGTTCGTCAGGGTTCACCCCGATCGCTCGTAGGCGTTCAGCGAGATGATCGGCTCGTTGCCGTTCTACGTCTGCCCGTTGCCGTTCTACGTCTGCCCGTTGCCGTTCTACGTCTGCCCGTTGCCGTTCTACGTCTGCTCGTTCTGCCCCTGTGGGAATGATTTGACCATCGCGAGGTGAACCAGTTCCTCCTTCGGGAGAACCGCACCATCGCAACCATAGTCGCGTGACTTCTTCCTCAAACTGCCCTGACCAAAGCGTGAGTCCCAATCCCACCTCCTCTAACCAAACCGATTGCCCAACTTCGCTGATTCCCTGATGAGGGGTCAGCTCTGTATAGCGACCTGATACATTCGACCAGACTCGCAACAGCGCGCCGTTCATCTCGTTTTGACCCTGAATCTGTTGCAGTGGGTCAAATACAACGTAGTAAGGAATGCGGATTTGAGCGTATAACTCTTTCTTGATCGTTGTCTTTCCCTTTTGCTGCGATTTGCGGCTCAGGGTGAGTTCGTCGCCTTCTTGATTAGAGACAATCTCAACACAAACTTCTGGCAGTTTGCCAAATTCCCAGACAAAATAGGAGCGGTTTTGTTTTTTGGAAAAGTCGTCCGCGCACTGCACCCCTAGACTCAGCATCATATCGGGCACGACGGGATCGCCCTTGAGTTTGTAGAAAAGCCCTACATTAGCAGCCGCGAGAAACGGTGAGGATAAGGCTTTGGAACTGTAGAGCGGTTCGACTAACAGTCGTTGCTGCTTTTCAGATTGAATGTTGTCCACGGGAGTGTCGTCCTCGATCGTCAGGTGGCTGATGTCAAGCTCAGTGACGTTCTCTTGACCGTTGATAAGTTGTGGAGTCATGGATAATAACCAAACCCGATGCTTTATTATCGTCTGGATCTAATGGATTCAGCCGTAATTATCGGCTGCTCAAGATGCGGAACGTGCCCACAGTGCTGAACCCAATGCAGTTGGCTCGTCGGAATTGCGTCTCGAAATCGCTCTGCATCTTGGATGCCTAAAATTTGGTCAGACTCTCCCCAGAGAATCAGAGTGGGCGGCGAAATCTGCGAAATCTTTTCCCTGAGGAAGTTATAGCCGCCGCTTTTGGTGAACGCAATGATCGATCGACTCCAGCCAGACATCTGCAAATGCAGTGCTGCACAAAGTTCGGCATCGGCAGTCACAAAACGACGATCGGCATACGCCTTTAAACTCACCTGACGACGAACGCTAGGCTGACGTAAAAACTCGGTGGCTAAATACCCAAGGGGCGGCACCATAAGCTTAGAGACAGCAGGACCTGCGGCAAATCCGGCACTGTCGATGAGCACGAGTTGTGCAACCGCTTTGGGGTAGGTGAGTGCGAAATCGATCGCCGCCGCCCCACCCATTGATGCGCCCACTAAAATCATGGGCTGGTCAATTAGCGTCTTCCAGAACGAATGCAGATGAGTCTTGATGGCAGTTGGATCGAACGAGGCTGAAATCGGACGATCGGTAAACCCAAATCCCAGCAGATCGACTGCCCAAGTGTCTTGATGCTCGGCAAGAAGCGGCACGAGTCGTCGAAACTCAAAGACGGAGCTATCAAACCCGTGCAATAGCAAAATTGGGGTTCCGCCTGTGCCTTGATGGACGTAAGCCGTCTCGATCGAGTCTTCAGTTAAAGGAGTCGCGATCGCTTGACGGGTGATCTGTTGGGCAAGGGCGATTGAGGTTGCTTCGCTAAGACGGGCAACGTCAGCAGGTAAGAAATTCGCAAACATCTTTTTAGTCTAGTCCGATTTGAGACTCGAACATCACATAGCACCCACCCTGAGGTATCGCCTCCGTAATCGTCAATGATATCTGCTCATAAAATTTTAAAAGCCAACCTTCAAAGTCGAAAAATTGCGTATTTATTCTCAAGGGTGTGTGTTCTACTAGCAGTCTGGGAAAAATAGCTGCGGCTATCGAGCCATCTCTAGCCTCTAGTCACTTTGCGAGGAGTTCAACGTTATGGAATTTGCTGGGTCACCTGCTTGGAACCGGAATTTGCTATCCCCAGATGCTTCACCTGCGGCAGTTAGCAATCCTTTTGCAGCCCCGCTTCCCGCTCTCGCATTGCAGACTCGTGCAGCCACATCGCTATTATTTGTAGAGGCTAGCGTTGCTGATTATCAGAGCCTCGTAGCTGGGGTAAAGGCGGGGATTGAGGTGCACATACTCGATCCGATCGCTGATGCAGTCACTCAAATTACTCAAACTCTTTTAGGTCGCACCGGAATCTCTAGCCTCCATATCGTCTCCCATGGAGAAGTAGGCGGGTTGCAGTTAGGCAACACTGAGTTAGACGGGCAAAGCCTCGATCGCTATGCAACGCAGATAGGCTCTTGGTCTCAGGCGCTCACTTCAGATGCAGATATTTTGCTCTATGGCTGCAATATTGCTCAGGGCGCGCAAGGTCTTGATTTTGTGCAGCGTCTGGGGCAGATGACGGGGGCAGATATTGCAGCATCCAATGATTGGACAGGCGATCGAGAGGCAGGCGGCAACTGGACGTTAGAAGTTCACACGGGTGATATTGCGGCAGGACTCGCCTTTCAATCATCTACCTTGGCAAATTATCATCACGTGTTGCCCGTTGATCTGCTGTCTCCGATCGACCCCACGTTAGTGAGTGGAAGTGATAGCACAGGCGGCAGTTTGGGCGTTGGCTCTGTGAGTAATGACGGACGCTATATCGTCTTCACGAGCAGTTCGGGCAGTTTAGATGCAACCGATAAGAATAGTAAATCGGACGTGTTTTGGCTCGATCGTCAGACGCAAACGCTAAAACTCGTTAGCCACAACCTTGGCAAAACAGGTAGCTCAAATGGGGCTTCATCAAATGCGGTAATCAGTGGTGATGGCTTATCAGTGGCGTTTGTAAGTGACGGGACTGATCTCGCTGCTGGCGATCTAAATTCGCAAAAGGATGTGTTTTTATGGAAATGGGACAGCGCCTCTAGCACAGACACGCTCAGTTTGGTGAGTGGCACTAACAATAGCAGCGCAACTTCCGATGGAGATTCCTACAACCCTGTAATTAGTGATAATGGTCAGTATGTCTCGTTCTTAAGCGATGCCACAAACCTGACTTCTTTGGCTGATAGTAATAGCCAGCCTGATGTTTTTCAGTGGGATGGATCAGCGAGCACAAACGCAGTCACGCTCGTGAGTCGGAATCGCAGTAACTCAGGGAGTGGCAACAAAGGGGTATCAACCAGTTTCTCAATGAGCCGAGATGGCAATTTTGTCGCCTTCAGCAGCAATGCCAGTAATTTAGTCTCCGCCTCGATCGATCTCAATACCTTTACTGAAGATGTATTTCGCTGGGGTCGTGTCGGTAACACGATGACCTTAATCAGCAGAAGTCTTACTCCCAGCACAAGTGGTGCAGACGGAGAATCAATTAACCCAGTCATCAGCAATGATGGCAGCCGCATTGCCTTTGTGAGCGCAGCGACTAACCTAGATGCACGGGATAGCGACAACGCAAAAGACATCTTTGTCTGGGATAGTGCCAGCGCGACTGCTAACAGGATTGGCTTGGTCAGTGTCAATAGCGCTGGAACCAATAGCGGTAACAAACCATCCGATCCATTCGCTGCGAGTGGGTCTCTCAACCCGGTGATTAGTGGCGATGGGAAGTATGTAGCGTTCACCAGCTATTCTACAGATTTGATGGCGGCTGCTGACGCGAACGGCAAGCAAGACGTGTTTGTCAGAGAGATTGACGCGTCCAAAACCTTCTTGGTGAGCGGCAACGGTGCCGGGGTGTTTGGCAACGATGTCTCCTCTGACCCATCGATTAGCGGAGACGGAAAGCGGATTAGTTTTGCCAGCAGTGCTAGCAATCTGATCACGGGCGACACGAATGGCAATCGCGATGTCTTTGTCCATGATTTAACGGACAGCACAACCTCTCTAATTAGCCGCCGCGCGACTGCGATCGGAAACAACGATTCTCCCGCAGATGACCCGACTAGCATTGCGGTCTACACGTCTGTGATCAGCGCAGATGGCAAGTCTGTAGCGTTTACCAGTCTAGCCAGCAATCTAGTCGATCGAGATGGCAATAGTGCGGCTGATGTGTTTATCGCCCAGTTGCCGACGGTTGCAGATCCAACTGGCGTGGTTGGTTTAGTGTCTCGTCAAGGGTCAGACCCAGCCCTTACGCCCAAGACGGGCAGTGGAGACTCAACGCTGGCGGGCAACTCAGTGAGTGCAGACGGTCGCTATGTGGTTTATACAAGCAAGGCTCCTGAATTAGCGGCTAACGATACAAATAGCGCTCAAGATGTGTTCATTAGAGACAATCAGACCAACATAGTAACGCTGATCAGCCGCACCGCAGCCGGTTCGTCAGGCAGTGGAAATTCTTATAGCCCGGTCATCAGTCGAGACGGTCAGTTTGTCGTCTTTGTCAGCGATGCCTCTGATTTAGTAACGGGTGACACAAATGCAGCCTCTGATATCTTTTTGTGGGAGCGATCGCAGCCCACCACTCTAACGCTGATCAGCAAAGTCAACAGCGGAACGACGAGCGCTAACCAGGCTTCGCTGAATCCCCTGATTAGTGGCAATGGTCAATATATTGTGTTCACCAGTCTGGCGAGTAATCTCGTCAGTGGAGATGGCAATGCAAAACAGGATGTGTTTGTATGGGATCGATCGACAAAAACAACGACGCTAGTCAGTCATGCCAATGGGAGCTTAAACAGTAGCGACGGCACCTCTAGTGATGCATCGATTAGCGATGACGGACAGTTGATCACCTTCACCAGTGACGGCACAAATTTAATTGCAACCCCAACGACTGCACAAAAACAGGTGTTTCTCTGGGATCGTAAAACAACTCCACTTTCACTGATTAGTCAAAATAGTGCAGGCACGATCGCCAACGCAGAATCAGATAGTGCTGTCATCAGTGGTGATGGGCGTTACGTTGCTTTTACGAGCAGTGCAACGAATCTATTTGGCACCGATACTAATGCGGCTCAAGATGTGTTTATCCGAGATCTGGTCAAAAACACGACGACGGCGGTGAGTATCGATTCTTCAGGAGCTTATGGCACAGTAAGCGGAGGCGCACCTGGGAGTGGGGCGTTTGCGTCGAGTCCCGTGATCAGCAGCTATGGGGGAAAGGTGTACGTCGCATTTACTAGCACCTTTGATACGCTGGTCGCGACTGACACCAACAACGCTCAAGATGTGTTTGTGCGCGAAATCGATAGTATTGACCCGACTAAGAGCCGAACGATTTTAGTCAGTGTCGATAAAAATGGTACCGATAGCGGCACAGGCACCGGGACAGGCGGCTCATTTGGCGGAACTGGCTCATCTAGCCCCTTGCTTAGCCAAGACGGACGGTTTGTCGCGTTTGTCAGCTACTCTAATAATCTTGTTACCAGTGACACGAATGGCGCACAAGATGTTTTTGTTCGAGATCTGCTGCTCAATACCACAACCTTAATCAGCCAGAACAGTGCCGGAACCGATAGTGGAAAAGGAGCTTCTAGCGCTCCGGTGATCAGCAGCAGTGGCAGCTATATTGCGTTTGCCAGTGATGCGGGCGATCTGGTGGGAGGCGACTTTAACGGCAAATTTGACGTGTTTGGTAGTGGGTTGTTGCCTTTGGTGAGTCTGACTGCGATCGACGCAATTGCGAACGAATCCACGCCGTCTACTGATCCGTCAATTTATCAAATCAAACGCAACAGCAGCACGGGAGAGTTGACAGTTAAGCTGGAGATCGATCCCACGAGCACGGCTGCGGCGACGGATTATGATCTGTCGGTTGATCCTACGATTGCGACGATCGTCAGTTT
>JBBRMC010000022.1:0-14927 GCA_038231055.1 Leptolyngbyales cyanobacterium | reverse complement strand
TAGGGGGCGAAAGGTTTTGGCAATGACGGATCGGATCAACTTGTGTGTACACGGTAGCCTCACGAAGTGGGGCGAAGCCCTCGCCCAACCCTTCTTCCTTGGGGAGAAGGGAGCTAGAATCTTGTTCCCTCTCCTGCTGGGAGAGGGCTAGGGTGAGGGAAAGTCTGGGTCTTAATTTAATCCACATTCCTTAGTCAATGAAAAATCAGCCGCGATCGTCCAGCGTTGCCCGTTGTGAAGTAGCAACGTCAGGTGATCTGCGACGAATTCAAAATGGAGTGACTTGTCTCGAAATTCTTGCCATGCCAGGTTGAAGTTTTGCTTTGTCAAATCGCGAAAGGCAACCGTCATATGAGGTGCAAACGCCCGATGTTTTGCGGCAGAATCCACGATCCCCAGCCTGGTTTCTGAATAGTCCATTACCTGCTTTTGCAAGGTCAACAGTTCGGGAGTTTTTAACACATTGATGTAAATGACTCGTGGCGGAAAGGCAGAAAAGCCTTCTAATGTGATTGGCACAGGCGCAGACTGGGCTGCAAACTCTCGCAAGCTCTGCTCTAAGTGAGATGGATCAGATGCCCACTCAAATGGCGGCTGCAACGTGATGTGAGGCGGTGATTTTTGAGCCTGATGACTCTCGTAGTGAACTGCAAACTGCTGCTTGATCTCATTCGCATAATCTTGAATCGCCTGGGGCGGCAGCAGCGCGATAAAGAAGCGTTTCATCTGACTCATGACTCCCTCTCGCGGATTTACGTCGCTATAAACTGGAGTTATTAATAATTACGTTATGCGATGTGCAACGTCTCTAACACCGCCCAAAAGCAGCCCTCACCCTAGCCCTCTCCCCAAGGAGAGGGAACTAGAGAATCTTGAAAGTCCCTCTCCTTGGGGAGAGGGGTTTGGGGTGAGGGTTCTTAGTTGCACATCGCGTAACGTTGCCTACCAAAGACCGATCGAAGGAAGAAAACTGCGATGCCCTGGTTTGTGAAAATTGAAGAAGGAATTGTCGATAAAGCCAGTTTTGATCGCCATGTGCCCGCTCATAAAGCGTTTGTTAAAGAGCTAATCGCCAAAGGTCACGAAGCTCGTACTGGCTACTGGTCTCACTATGGGGGCGGGATGCTTCTATTTAAAGCGACCTCAATGGATCAGGCAAAAGCGATCGTGGCTCAAGATCCCCTCGTGCAAAGTGGTTGTGTTCATTACCAGCTTCATGAGTGGTGCATCGTCGTCGAGTGAGCTTGAAATTTCAAGTTAAAAAATTGAATTCAGAATCTAAGATTCAACATTCTGTCCCGCTTCAGGTGCTATTCTAGTAAGTGACTCGGATCTATGCGATCGCGACACCCAAATCTTGTCAGGACCGGAAGGTAGCAGCAATACGGGATGCTCACGGTAGGCGTAGTCTCCGGGTCACTTTTTTTGGGACGGTAAACCCCCGTGTCAGTCCTTTGATTTTCTTCGTATCCTGGAAGAAACTGATGACACAGGAGCCTGAAGCATATGGGTTTAGGAGATCTCGTTCAGAAAGCCGTCTATTTAGGGATTGGCGTTGCCTCTTACGCAGGTGAGAAAGCGGGCGAAAAGCTCGGCGAACTGCGAGTGCAAGTGCAAAAATTGGCAGATGAGATGGTCGATCGAGGTGAGATGACGGCTGAAGAAGGTCGTCGCTTTGTTGATGAAATGGTGAGCCGTGCTCAACAAGCGCCTACCGTTGAATCGACCCCTCAAAAACCTACAGAACCTCGTAAAATCGAGATTCTCGACGACGAAGAGCCAAAGTCGGCATCTGCGCCTCCTAACGGCGTTGATGAGATGCGGCGGCAGGTCATGGATTTGCAAGAAGAACTGCGGCGACTCAAGCGTGATTAATCATGACTGTAGGGACGTTCTTATAGAGCATCCCTACAACTAATTAATCTAATGAATCAATCTCGACCTTTGACAGTCGTTGAAAAATTCTCAAACCAGCCTTTGCGCTTAAAAAAGACTATTAGAACCGCTGCGATCGCAATCATCATCGCCCAACAGAGGGGATAGCCCCAATACCAATCGAGTTCGGGCATATTAAATGGTGACTTTTGAGTGTCAAAATTCATACCGTAAACCCCAGCGATAAACGTGAGGGGGATAAAGATAGTGGAGACGATCGTCAAAAATTTCATCACCTCATTCATGCGGTTGCTGACAGATGATAGGTAGACATCCATTAAGCTAGAAGCGAGTTCGCGGTAGGTCTCCACCATGTCTAGCACTTGAATGGCATGGTCATAGCAATCGCGTAGATAAACTCGGACTTCTTCACTAATCAAGTCATTGCCATCGCGAATTAAAGAATTAATCGCATCGCGTTGAGGCCAAATCGATCGCCGCAGCGTCAATAAATCCCGCTTGATCTTGTGAATCTTCTCCAACGTTTGGCGCGTCGGGTTAGCGACGACTTCATCTTCTAAGTCTTCGATTTCCTCTCCATAATTCTCAAGAATGGGAAAAAAGCCGTCGATGATCGAGTCTAGAAGCGTGTAGGCGAGATAGTCAGCGTTGTGTTTGCGAATCGTGCCTTTGTTGAGGCGAATTCGTTCTCGCACCGCCGCAAAACAGTCGTGTTCTGGCTCTTCTTGCACCGTCAACAGATAATGCTTTCCTAAGATCAGGCTGACTTGCTCGCTGAGAAAACCTTTGCCCGATCGCCGCAATATCACCATTTGAGCAATAATCAATAGCTGATCGCCATACTCTTCAACTTTGGGACGTTGAGGCACATTCACGATGTCTTCTAGCACGAGAGGATGCAGCTCAAAGACCGCTCCTAGTCGGTTTAAGATATCCTCACTGCCTAAGCCTTTGACATCGACCCAAGATACCGATTCTGTGTCGAGATGAGGGGTACACTCTTCTGGCGTTTCGACTTGCACACGAGTGGCGGTGTGCTCGTTATAGTCGATCAACACAATGACGGGAGGGGGCGCGTCTGGCTCAATACTCAATGTCCCTGGCATACTACCGGGGACATCATAGAAGTAATCGATCGTAGAGTCGTCGTTGTCAGGCGGCGCAATGAATCTCGAAGGCTGAAGCCGCTTTCCCACCATGCCAAGTTACCTCGCGTTGTGATGTAAATACTGTAATCTGCAATCCCAGTATTTGACTTACCTGATATTCTGCTAACGTAGGCTCTGAGAGATCATTCCGTTGACTGAAACCCCCTCCCCTTCTTCACCTTTAGAAATTTGGAGTCAACGCCTCCTCGCTGCGGTGCTTTTGGGTGGACAAGTCTTAGTCCATCTACTCAAGGGCAAAATCAACCGCCGCAACACGATCGACCAGATGGCGGCGGTCGGTCCTGAGTCACTGCTGATTGCCTTGATAACGGCGGGTTTTGTCGGCGCAGTGTTTACGATTCAAGTGGCACGCGAGTTTATCAATTTAGGTGCAGGAACCGCAGTCGGTGGCGTATTGGCGATTTCACTATCGCGGGAACTGGCTCCCGTATTAACTGCGGTGGTGTTAGCGGGTCGAGTCGGCTCAGCGTTTGCAGCAGAAATCGGCACGATGAAAGTAACCGAGCAGATTGATGCTCTCTATGTGCTGAGAACTGACCCGATCGATTACCTCGTGATCCCCCGCGTGATTGCCTGTTGTTTGATGCTGCCGATTCTCACAGTTCTCTCCCTCGTTGTCGGCATCTTTGGGGGAATGCTGGTTGCAGAAGCACTCTATAGCATCCCCAACACGGTGTTTCTCACCTCGGCTCGCAACTTTTTGAGCGTTTGGGATCTGTGTAGTGCGCCGATTAAAGGCTTTTTCTTTGGGGCGCTAATCTCAGTGATCGGCTCTAGCTGGGGTTTGACTACGACTGGGGGCGCAAAGGGAGTTGGACAATCTACAACGACCGCTGTGGTGACTTCGCTGCTGGCAATCTTTATTTCTAATTTCTTCCTCTCGTGGTTGATGTTTCAGGGCAACGGGAGTGCGATCACCCGAGGACTCTAGATCATTTCTTTTTAAGAACGTCTGTACTTCCTCCAATTTTATTTGTATTCTATTTTCCAAGGGTGAAGTCTGCTGACGATCGAAGACACGATTAACGAGAGAATCTTTCGTCTACTCCTATCTTGACGTTTCCATATATGTAGTGTTTTATAGGGAAACGATTTTTTGAAGTACGCTATATCTATAGTCGTTCCCAATCACCCTTCATCGCCTGGATAGCCTCCTATGGTTTCACAAGTAGAAACTCCGGTTTTTGACTCCGATCGAGTTCTCAATCTCAGTGTTGAGGGCTTAGTGCAAGTGTTTACGTCCTTCCACCGCAACTTTTTTACGAGCGTGATGGCGCAAGCGCTGCGAATCGCGGGGCAGGGCACCTCGGTTTTAGTGGTGCAGTTTCTCAAAGGGGGAATTGGGCAGGGGCACGATCGTCCGGTGCAACTCAGCCAAAACTTAGATTGGATTCGGTGCGATATCCCTCGCTGCATTGACACTCCAGAGCTAGATGATGCTGAAGTGGTCTCTCTACTTGAGTTGTGGCAATACACTCAATCTGTGGTGTATCAAAGCAAATATGACTTGGTCGTATTGGATGAGTTAAGTCTAGCGATCAACTTTGGGTTGATTCCTCAATCAGAGGTGCTGGAATTTTTAAGGCAGCGTCCTCGCCAGGTGGATGTGATTTTGACGGGTCCTGAGATGCCCCAAGCGATTTTAGATGTAGCGGATCAAATTACTGAGCTTCGTCGTAGCCATCAACCATAGGCAACCATCATGATTAAAAACGATAATTGGATTTTGCAAATGGCACAGCAGGGCATGATTAGTCCCTTTGTGCCGCAACTGGTCAGACGAGTTGAGGATGCACCAGTCATCTCTTATGGGTTGAGCAGCTTTGGCTATGATTTGCGGCTGTCACCCTCTGAGTTTCGGATTTTTCGTCATATCCCAGGGACAGTGGTTGATCCCAAGCATTTCAACCCTGCCAACCTAGAACCTGCGGCACTGCATGAAGATGAGAATGGCAGCTATTTCATCTTGCCTGCTCACACCTATGGCTTAGGAGTTGCCCTAGAGCGCTTAGAAGTGCCCGATAACATCACAGTGATCTGCATCGGCAAATCAACCTATGCGCGAATTGGGCTGATTGCAAACCTCACCCCTGCTGAGGCAGGATGGCGGGGACATTTGACCCTAGAGTTTTCCAATTCTTCAAGTGCTGACTGTCGCATCTATGCCAATGAAGGGATTGTGCAGTTACTCTTTTTAGAAGGAGCACCCTGTGCGGTGAGCTATGAAACTCGACGAGGAAAGTATCAGGATCAGTCGGAGCGGGTGACTTTAGCGCGAGTGTAGATCAAAAAAGTCTCCGGCTTTCTCTAAGGAATGTGGATTAAATAAGACCTAGACTTTCCCTCACCCTAGCCCTCTCCCAGCAGGAGAGGGAATAAGATTCTAGCTCCCTTCTCCTTTGGGGAGAAGGGTTGGGGATGAGGGCAAATTTCCGGCATTATTAAATCCATAATCCTTGGTTAAAATCACCCTATGACAGACAAACAACCCGAAGAATTTTGGCAAGCGATCGAGCAATTTAACCACGGCGATTTCTACGCCTGCCACGACACTCTAGAAGCCATTTGGATCGAAGCCCCAACCTTTGAAAAGAATTTTTATCAAGGCATCTTGCAAGTCGCGGTTGCGCTCTATCATTTGAGCAATCAAAACTGGCGCGGAGCCGTCATTCTTTTAGGAGAGGGGCTTAATCGGTTGAACCGTTATCTGCCGGACTATGGGGATATTGACCTTGATCGCTTCGTTCTTGAAGGCACTGACTTACTGACTTCATTGCAGCAACTTGGAGCCGATCGAGTCAGCGAAGTTGTTTTGCATCAATCCTCTGCAATTAAAGAGGCAGCAGATTCGCTTGACAAAGTTATTCTAAAGACTCCCGTTATCCGGAAGGCGAGTGCTTCCGTGGAATAATCGAACTATGCCTGATCCACATCAAGACTGTATTTGTAATTTTAGGGAAGGCTGGATCATGAAACTTCCTTAGATGAGAGTCGTCAAAGAGTTTAGTAGTCGTGCTAGTCCCGGCTATTGAAGATCAGCCAGCCGAAGTAGGGTTTATTAAACTATTTATAATGATATATTCGCAGAATTATTCACTCACCTCTCTGTTTGCCATCGTCACAATGACACCCAAGCGCTTCTCACTCGATCGTCTAGGTCTTGCATTGCTTCTTCCGGCAAGTCTGGCGTTGGGCTTAACTGTCCCAAATCTTTCTGCTGATGCGGTACCGACTCGCACCGCTCAAGCCACTCCTGCGACACCTGCCCAGCCCTTGACGTTAAGAGCCAACAGCACTGAAGCTAACGCTAAAACGGGCGTTGTCGTAGCACGAGGCAACGTTCAAATTAACTATCCGTCTCGTCAGATTCAAGCAACATCGGCTCAAGCGATTTATTTCAGCAAAGAGCGGCGTATCGTTTTGACGGGTGATGTCTACGTGTTGCAGCAGGGCAACAGTCTGCGGGGTGAAAACATCACCTATCTTGTTGATGAAGGGCGATTTATTGCTTTGCCACAAGCTAGCAAGCAGGTTGAGGCGATCTACCTGATTACCGATACTCCGCCTGCTCCCGTTTCTGGGGCGGCTAGCCCAACCCCATTCGGCACTAGCCCCCAATTTCAGTCGCCCCCTGCGGGTAAGCGATGACTTGCTGACTCGATTCCCTCTGTTGGTTAAGTCTGAGGAGTAGGTCGTTGAGGATTGTACTGGAAAACATTCATAAGTCTTATGGCGCTCGGTCGGTGGTGAATCGGGTCAGTCTTTCTGTGGCTCAGGGTGAGGTTGTCGGGCTGTTAGGTCCAAACGGGGCAGGAAAAACGACGACGTTCTACATTGCGACTGGGTTAGAAAAACCAGATAGTGGCAAGGTTTGGCTAGATGAGCAAGAAGTCACTGCATTTCCCATCGACAAACGAGCCACGCTAGGAATCGGCTATCTGGCACAAGAACCCAGCATCTTTCGATATCTCACGGTTCAAGAAAATATTTTGCTGGTCTTAGAGCAGACCAAAGTTCCTCGCTGGCAGTGGAACGATCGCTTAAGTGGATTGCTCAAAGAATTTCGCTTAGAGAAAGTCGCCTCGACTCTGGGAATTCAAGTGTCTGGAGGAGAGCGCCGCCGCACAGAATTAGCGCGGGCACTTGCCTCTGGAGTCGAAGGACCTAAATTTCTGCTGCTAGATGAACCGTTTGCGGGGGTTGATCCGATCGCCGTTGCTGAAATTCAAGATATTGTGGCGCAACTGCGCGATCGTAAAATCGGCATCCTGATCACCGATCACAATGTGCGTGAGACACTGGCGATTACCGATCGGGCTTATATCATGCGCGACGGACAAATTCTCGCCTCTGGCAACGCTGAAGAACTCTATGCAAATCCTTTAGTGCGGCAATATTATCTGGGAGACAATTTCCAGCGATGATCGGTAATTTCTAAGCCTTTGGCTCTTTTTCCTCATGTCTTCTGGGTTTTCTCAACCGTCTCAGCCACCGTTTCGACCCGTTAACCGACTCTCGTTTTTGTCGGTGATGGATCGCTACATCATCACGCAACTGATTCCGCCTCTTTTATTTGGGGTGGCTGCCTTCTCATCGGTGGTGTCGTCAGTCGGAACGCTGTTTGACTTGATTCGCAAAGTTACTCAGGCGGGGTTGCCATTCTCGATCGCCTTTCAAGTCTTTTTCCTACAGTTGCCTTATTTTGTGAGTTTGGCGCTGCCGATGTCGATGCTGTTGTCGGCATTAATGGTCTATAGCCGCCTTTCGACCGACAGTGAACTGATTGCCCTCCGCAGTGCAGGAATTAGTGTCTATCGGCTGATTTTGCCCGCGATCGTGCTCAGTTTGATTGTGACAGGCGTGACCTTTGGGCTGAATGAAACGATCGTACCGGCTGCTACTTATCAAGCCGCGCGCACCCTTGACTCAGCGCTTAAAGAAGACAAACCAACCTTTCGAGAAAAGAATATTCTGGTTACGCAATTTAGCAATGGCAAGCAGAAGGACGGATCAAGTGATCAGACCTTAGAGCGAATTTTTTATGCTCGTCAGTTTGATGGACGGCAAATGAAAGGCTTGACTGTGCTTGATTTTTCCCAGGGGGGGCTGAATCAAATTGTCGCCTCAGAGTCAGCCGTTTGGAACCCTAAAGATACAACATGGGATTTCTTTAATGGCACGATTTATTTAGTCGCTCCCGATGGGTCTTATCGCAACATCATTAAGTTTGTGCGGCAAAAGCTTGAGTTGCCTCGCACCCCCTTAGATTTGGCAAATCGTAAGCAAGACTCGGCTGAGATGAACATTGCAGAGCTGCGAGAGTCGCTCAACATTGTCACTCAAAGCGGTGATGAAAAAGAAGCGCGTAAAGTGCGGCTACGAATTCAGCAAAAGCTTGCCTTTCCATTTGTGTGTCTGGTGTTTGGGTTGACGGGTGCAACGTTGGGCACTCGTCCGCAGCGAGGCGGGAGAGGCACCAGTTTTGCCATTAGCGTTGTGATTATTTTCACCTATTATCTGCTGTCGTTTGTCTGCGACTCTTTAGGGCTGCTAGAGATCTTGGCTCCCTACGTGGCGGCTTGGCTGCCGACCGTTTTGGGGCTGATCACAGGCGGCTTTTTGCTGGTGCGTGCAGCGCGCTAGGGGAGTGGCTCCGCCCGATCGCCGATGCGTCTCAGTCGTTCGATCGACTACAATTCAACTCATCAGGGCTGATTCGCTAAATTCGCTTCGTCCTCTTTGCCCTATCTGACCTATGCGTCGTCTCCCGTCTCCCGTCGTAGCTCGATATTTATTGGCTAGGCTGCGTCCTCTGACCCGACCTGTTTTTTGGGGACCTTCAATTGCGCTTATGCTGGTGATCTTGTTTACCTGGCAATATTGGATGCGCCCTGAATGGATGAGCTATTTTGGGGTTGACTCTAGATTTGATCAGGGCAATGGGCTGTCGCCAGACGATCAAGCGATCGGGGCAGATATTGATACGCTACCGCTATTGTTTAATGACTTCAAACTCTCCCCCAATTCTGCTTCTAAGCAACCTGACCTGACAAAGATCGCTCCATTCACTTCGTCAACTGATTTAGCAAATCTGCCAAAAATTCCCATACCGGGTTCTTCGACGACTGCTCAATCTCAACCCTCTAATGACAGTGGCTTGGGCAATGGGGGTAATGCTTTTTCTGGAATAATGCAGCAATTCGGGCTACCTGCTGATGGCTCACCGGGCAACCCGGCGCTGAGTGAAGTGACGGGAGCCACCTCGACTCAGCCGCAAGGGATCAACAATCTACTCAGCTTTCCTCCCGTCAGCGTTTATAAAAACAGTCCGGGGCAGGCTGAGTCGAAAAATAGCTCTGGAACTGACCTATCAGCGACCTCTGCGAATAATCGTCCGTCGCAAACGCCGTCTAGTTTCACGTCGATCGTGCCCACTGCTCCGATCGAGGGCACCACCAGTCTGGGCGGGTTTGGTGTGAATGCGGCTCCAACCACAAATCCCTACACAAATTCCTACACGGGCAACACTCCAACCACAAACCCCTATACAAATTCCTACACGAGTGTTGTTGAAGGCACTCAACCTTTTTCTGGCTCGACTGCGCCTCCGGTGGGGGCACCCTCGATCGCGCCTATTTCATCTCCATCAGTACCGTCCTATCTGTCACCTCAACCGCTTAACTCATCTTTAAATGCGGCTCCTTCTTTAGTGCCACAACAGTCGCAAGTTCCCATCAATGATGCTCCATTTACGGTTCCGCGTCCGATTCCGGGTCGGGTGCTTGGAGGTGGCGAAATCAATACATTCTCGAATCCATAGGGCTGAGTTGAGATAACTCGTTTAGAACGTTAATGTGAAATCAACTTTAGGGATGAGTCAAGAACCACCTTGTGATGGAGTTAAGGATGTCTCTAATTAGGCATACTTAGCCTATCAGTTTGCTAAATTATTCATCACCAGAGCAGTGGGCGATCGACTATGAACCGACGACTGGTAATTTGTCTGCTAGGTTGTTTGGGTTTGACTACAGCAGGGTGGGCAGTGTCTCTAGTAGCCGCGACTCCCGAAGAAGCGCTCCGTCGTCCGTTTTCGTGCCCAGGTGAGGCTGACATTGAGGCAAGAGACTTTCAGGTGTTGACGACTCGCAAGTGGTCAAAGGGCATTGTTGCTCTCTATCGAGGAAATTGTACTGCTCTCAACAAACCAGGCTCTGATCAGCCTATGTTGAGCTATCGGGTGATGAAGCAAAACGGGATGGAATGGCAACTTAGCAGTAGTGGCAGTTATCCGGCTACCGTAGAGAAGTCTAAGTCAGGCTCGCTACTGAGTTATGGGGTAGGTCATACCAAAGGCAAGGGCAACGATCGACAAACGATTCTTTATGGTCAGGTGCTTTCACCTCAAGTCTCAGCCATAGAAGTCACGTTCAATAATGGCAAGAGTCTGCGGGATGAAAGCCCTGATGGTCTATTTGCTCTAGTGGCTGCGGGTGCGACTGGCATCTGTGATATTCGGGCGTTTGGCTATGACAACCAGATTTTGCAACGAGACGAACTGATATCCCCTCGAAAGTCTGATGCTCAGGATGGAAACACCTGCCAGCCAATTTCAGGTCAGCTATAGACTTGTGTAGAGACGTTCGATGAAACGTCTCCACAAACGAAACCTCAGTCGAATTTACGCTTCATCCAATGCTGCAATTCCGGGGAGTTCTTTGCCTTCTAGCAGTTCTAGACTTGCGCCGCCTCCGGTCGAAATGTGGCTCATTTGGCTAGCAAGACCGACTTTTTCAACGGCTGCTACAGAGTCACCGCCGCCGATGATTGTCGTGGTGCCTTTGGGAGTTAGCTCTGCTAGGGTGTGCGCGATCGCTTCGGTTCCTGCCGCAAACTTATCAAATTCAAACACGCCCATCGGACCGTTCCAAATCACAGTTTTGCATTGGTTGAGCGCCTCTTGGAAGACTTTGATCGAGTCAGGTCCAATGTCTAGACCCATCCAGCCGTCAGGAATGTTCTCGATGGAGACAGTCTGCGCGTTAGCATCGGGAGAGAAGTTGTCAGCAACAACGACATCCGTCGGCAACAGCAAAGAAACGCCGCGCTCTTTTGCCTTTGCTTCTAGGGTTTTTGCCAACTTTAGTTTGTCTTCTTCGACGAGAGACTTGCCCACGTTGAGACCACGAGCCTTGTAGAAGGTGAAGATCATGCCGCCCCCAATGAGCAGATAATCAACTTTATCGAGCAGAGTTTCGATCACGCCGATTTTGCTGGAGACTTTTGAGCCACCGACGATCGCCGCTAAGGGGCGCTGAGGATTCTCGATCGCGTTTTGCAAATACTGCAATTCTTTCTCGACCAGCAATCCTGCGACTGAAGGCTTGAGGTAGTGAGTGACTCCCTCCGTCGAAGCGTGAGCGCGGTGTGCGGTGCCAAACGCATCGTTGACGTACAAATCGGCGATCGAGGCTAGCTTCTTGGCAAATTCTGGATCGTTCTTTTCTTCTTCTGGGTAGAACCGGACATTTTCTAGCAGGATCACGTCGCCGTTGTTCATTGCGCTGACTTTGGCAGCAACTTCATCGCCCACACAGTCATCGCATTTCACCACAGACTGACCTAACACTTCAGACAGGCGTTTTGCCACGGGAGTCAGACGTAGCTTGTCAGTGACCCCTTTGGGACGACCGAAGTGACTGCACAAAATCACTTTTGCCCCCTTAGAGGTCAAATTTTGAATCGTCGGTAAGGCAGCGCGAATTCGCGTATCGTCAGTGATATTGCCTTGATCATCCACAGGCACATTGAAATCAGCCCGCACTAAAACCCGCTTTCCTTGCAGATCGGAGGATGATAAATCGTTTATAGTCTTCTTGGACACAGAACCAGTCTCCTGAATAAGTCTTTCTACCCACCCTTATTTTCTATGAAAGTGTCCTGATGTTGATCGCGAATCTGGTCTGATGCGCTAAGTTCAGAAATAGGGAGCCAACAAGCGTCAAAATGAGAGACAAAGAAGCTTCTTGAATTCTCGCTTCTAGCCCTTCACGAAGTCTATTAGTGGAACTGAGATTTTATGTTTAAGACTGTTTTGTTCCCAGTTGACCAAAGTCGAGATTCGTGGCAGCCAACTGAAACTGTCGCTACGCTGGTCAAAACTCATCAGAGCCGTTTGATTATTCTCTCGGTAGTTGAGAAACCTGAAACCGACGCTGCCGATGCGATGACATCCCCGGAGGCAGTTGCAGAATTACTGCAAAAAGTCAAAGGGGTGTTTTCTCAATATGGCATCGAGGCTGAAGTATTAGAGCGCGAGGGCAAACCTGCCTTTACAATTTGCGATGTGGCGGACGATATTGATGCAGATTTGATCGTTATGGGCTGCCGAGGATTGGGACTCACCCACGAAGGCACCGACGAAAGTGTCACGAATCGCGTGATTAGCTTATCACCCTGTCCGGTGCTGGTGGTTCCGTAGAGACAGCAGTTATCCATTTTTGACTGTAGGGACGTTTACGCGAAATGTCCCTACAGAAGTCTTGCTCACACCCTCGCTTGCTGATTAGAGGAAGGTTCTAAGTTAAACAGGACGGTCAACGTCTGCATGGCTTGACGACGCACCTCAATATCTTGCTGTGCCCTCAATTGCACCATCGGATCGTGCAGAATTTTGTTGACAATGCCACGAGTCAGCGCCTCGATCACGTCTTTGTGACGATCGCCAAATTCGTTACCCAATCGGGATAGCGCTTTTTCTAATTCTTGAGCGCGAATGGTTTCGACTTTATCTCGCAGACTGCTGATGGTCGAAACGGTTTCGAGCGATCGTAGCCACAACTCAAACGAGTCGATTTCTTCGTCGAGCAGCAGTTCGGCTTCCATTGCCATTTGACGGCGGCTCTCTTGATTTTGGGCAACGACAGCTTTGAGGTCATCGACATTAAACGCTTGGACGTGGGGCAACTCATTCACATTTGAGTCCACGTTGCGAGGCACGGCAATGTCAAAGATCATCAAATGTTGGTTAGGTTGCAACACCATCTCTAGTTTGGCACCGTCGAGAATTGGCTCGGTTGCAGACGTGCTGGTGAAAATAATATCGGAGTCGGCGATCGTGGGCATCATCTCTGACATCAAACCCAAGGTTAGGGATGCGTCAGGAAATAGCTTGGCTAAGTCGTTGGCTCGCTCGATCGTGCGGTTCAAAATCGTGATATGAGTCGCCCCTTTAGACAGCAAATGCTGAACTAACAGCCGAGACATCTTGCCTGCCCCTAAGATGAGGACGCGACAGGCGGCTAAATTTTGGGCTTTAATCTGTGCCAGTTCGACGGCTGCTGAGCTAATTGAGACGGCTCCGGTGCCAATGCTGGTCTCAGTGCGGACGCGCTTTCCGGCGGTGATTCCCTGCTTGAAGAGTTGATTGAGAATCCGTCCTACGCCGTTATGCTGTTGACCGAGTTTGTGGCATTGTTTCACCTGAGCGAGAATTTGCCCTTCTCCTAAAACCAGGCTGTCTAACCCGGCTGAAACGCGCATCAAGTGCATCACTGCATCCTGGTGCAGCAGCGTGAAGAGATATTGACGCAAATAGATCGCAGGAAGTTTGCTGTGTTCTGAGAGAAACTGGATTACTTCGCGAATGCCCTGCTCAGTGTCGATCGCCACCACATAGATTTCTAACCGATTGCAGGTGCTGAGAACGGCAACCTCTTCGAGATGAGGATAGCTGCACAGCTCAGCGATCGCTTTGTCATAAACAGGTTCGGGAATGCTCAATTTTTCGCGAACTTCAACCGGGGCAGTTTTATGACTCAGCCCCACAACGGCAATGTTCATCTTAAATTCACTCTAAATAACGATCTAAACACAACCAGCCGAAAAATTTAGTTCGTGAAGAATAACAGATAGCTTGCGAATAGTGGAGGGTTAGTCTACTATTCGCAATGTCTTTGAGAATTAGTGCAACTGCACCATTTTGGGTTGTCCAGTCATGTGAACGGTATCGACAAATCGAGCCGTCTGAGACTTGTTGGAGATGACGAGAGACTGAGTTCTTGCGCCGCCTTTAAAGAAGCGCACACCCTGCATCAAGTTACCCGGCGTGATGCCGCAGCCTGCAAACAGCACAGTATCACCCGATGCCAATTCGCTTGCGTCATAGACCTTATCAGGGTCATTAATGCCCATGCTCTTTAGACGCTCGATGTTGGCTTCTTTGCTCTCGCCGATCAGACCTGTTTTCACCACTTCTGGATCATAGATCAGTTGTCCTTGGAAGTGCCCACCCATTGCACGCATTGCGGCAGCCGAAATTACCCCTTCAGGAGCTGCGCCGATGCCCATCAGTGCGTGAATGTTGGTGCCTGCAAAGCCGCAGGAGATGGCAGCGCCTACGTCACCATCACTGATGAGTTGCACTCTGGCACCTGCTTCACGGATTTCGGCGATCAGACCGTTGTGGCGTTCGCGCTTCATGACGACGATGACGAGTTCTTCGATCGACCGATCTAAACACTCAGACAAAATCTTCAAATTTTCGGTAGCAGACTTGTTGATGTCTACTTTGCCTTTAGCAGCCGGAGGAGCCGCGATTTTCTTCATGTAGAAGTCAGGGGCTGCAAACAGACCGCCTTTTTCGGAGATTGCCAAGACTGCCATTGAGCCAGGTTGACCATAAGCGCAAAGGTTGGTGCCTTCGCAGGGGTCAACGGCGATGTCAATCTCGACTAACTCATCGGGGTTGCAGAAGTTTTTGGCATCGGGCTGGGTGCACACTCCGACTTCTTCGCCGATATAGAGCATTGGAGCGTCGTCACGTTCTCCTTCTCCAATCACGATGCGACCACGCATATGGATTTT
>JBBRMC010000021.1:0-15356 GCA_038231055.1 Leptolyngbyales cyanobacterium | reverse complement strand
TTATGTTAGTGATTTCAGTCCATCCTCATTTTCCTACTGCCACAATGAAACCACCCTGCCCAGAATGGGGGATTTAGGGGGCGAAAGATTTTGGTAATGACGGATCGATCAACTTGTGTATACACGGTAGCCCCAAGGAGAGGGAACAGGACTCTAGCTCCCTTCTCCTTGGGGAGAAGGGTTGGCGAGGGCTTCGTCCCACTTCGTGAGGAGGGCAGAAGACGCTCACAAGTCTTACAGGTTATTTAATCCACGATCCTAAGCTCAACTTTATCCATTTTTAAGGAGGGGCAACTCCGTAAGGTGGTCTGCAATCGGCTCCCGTACTTAAAACTGCACGATCGGAAGACGACATCTCCTGCCCCCAGGATATAGTCTGAGTCTCTTGTTCATCTGCTTCAAAGCAATCAGTCTGCAACTTCATCCACAATGGCTCGATTACCTCAACACTATTCTCTTCCTTTGTTAAAAGAAAGTCGGATTATTCTTCGACTCGCGATTCCGGTGATGGCGGCTCAGGTTGGGCAAAACCTGATGACCTTTGTAGACACCGTAATGGTCGGACAATACAACGCTCAACATTTGGCGGCGATCGCTGCCGGGACGATGTTGTTTTTCCCTCTACAAGTGTTTGCTAATGGCGTTTTAATGGCGCTATCGCCGATCGTGGCTCAGAGCTATGGAGCGGGTCAGCGACCTGCGATCGGGGCTTATGTGCGTCAGGGTCTCTATCTAAGTCAGATCCTCGCCTTGCCGATTTTCTGGCTCGTGCGGCAGCTCGCCCCGGTTCTCACCTGGATGGGCATGGAGCCAAACGTGGTGGCGATCGCAGATGGCTATATTCACGCGATTAGTTGGGGGCTTCCGGCGGCGTTTGCATTTATGGCGCTGCGGCTGTTTAACGAAGGCATTGCCAGGATGAAGCCTGGACTGTATTTCACATTAGTTGCGCTGGCGTGTAACGGGGTTGGTAATTCGATTTTGATCTACGGTCGGTTTGGTATGCCAGAACTCGGAGCCGTGGGAGCCGGATGGTCAACCGCGATCGCCTGGTGGGTGATGCTGGCGTGTATGGCTGTTTATGTGGTGGTGAGTCGGCACCTTAAACCCTTTAATCTGCTAGAGCGGTTTGACCCACCCGACATGAGTCAACTCTTAGAACTGCTGAAAGTGGGACTGCCGATCGGGTTGAGCCTCATCCTAGAAGTGGGGATGTTTGCCATAACCACGCTGCTGATCGGCGGACTAGGAACCAACATCTTAGCGGGTCATCAAGTCGCGCTCAACGTCGCTGCTATGACCTTTATGGTGCCATTAGGTCTCTCGATCGCCACGACTGTTCGAGTCGGGCAGTTAGTCGGGCAAGGCAATGTTTTAGATGCACGGTTTAGCGGGTTGACGAGCCTCATGGTTTCTGTCGTGATCATGACGAGTGCATCGGTGCTGCTGATCTGTTTTCCGATGGCGATCGCCGGATTTTACACTCATGATCCCCAAGTCAAAGCCATTGCAGTAAAGCTGCTGCTGCTGGCAGCAATTTTTCAGATTTTTGACGGGCTGCAAGTCGTGGCGATCGGCGCACTGCGGGGATTAAAAGACACGCGGATGCCAATGCTATTTAACTTAATTTCCTACTGGATGGTCGGGCTACCGATCGGCTATTTTTTAGGAATCGTTGGCTCGTTTGGCGCTCAAGGACTGTGGGTAGGGTTTATCGCCGGACTTTTGACATCAGCTTGTTTGAATAACCTGCGGTTTTTCTGGTTGACCAGATCAAACTCACGCAAGCGCTTATAAGCGGTCAATTCAAGCTCATAATAGCGGCGATGATCACAGATGGGTCAACTGGCTTAGAGACGTGCATTTGAAATCCAGCTAAGAGGGCTTGCTGCTGATCGGCTTCTCCGGCATAAGCCGTAAGAGCGATCGCCTTCAAGGGAGTGCTTGCAGACACAAATCGGGCATTGATTTCGCGCATCAACTGATAGCCATCCATATGAGGCATCCCAATATCACTGATCAAGACATCGGGCTGACCCTGCGACAGCGCCTCTAGCGCCTCTAGTGCCGAAGCAGTAGTCGTGACGATCGCGCCTTCTGCTTCTAGCACAAAGGCAATAAACTCGCGTGAGTCTGTGTCATCATCTACGACAAGAATGCGTAGATTGCTCAACGTGGCAGGATTGACCATTGGGTACTCGTCCGTTAACTCATCTTTCATGATTTCATTCTCTAAATAGGGTGGTAGCTTGACTACAAACATCGATCCTTGTCCGTCTCCAAAGCTGTGTGCTTGGATTGTGCCGCCATGCAGTTCAACGAGTTGCCGAACGATCGCGAGTCCTAATCCCAACCCACCAAACTGCCGAGTTGTCGCACTGTCTGCCTGTCTAAATGACTCAAATACATAGGGCAAAAAATCCTGTACGATGCCTTTGCCTGTATCGCTGACTTGAATCTGAACTAAACGATCGACCTGCTTTAAGTCAATGGTGACTCGTCCGCCAGGAGGCGTAAACTTCACAGCATTTGACAGCAGATTCCAGACAATCTGCTGAAGCCGACCGGCATCGCCTGACACCGTAATCGGCAGCAATGGCAGATCAAAGATGATTGCGATCGACTTGACCTGAGCCGCTAATCGCACGGTGTCGATCGCCGCTTGAATGATAGATATCAGATCAACTGAAGCAATTTTAAGGCTGAGTTTGCCCTGCCCAATGCGCGAAATGTCTAGCAGATCATCAATCAATTGCGTCTGCAATCTTGCGTTTCGCTCGATGGTTTCAAGGGCTTTATCCATTTTTGCAGGGTCAGAGAGGCGCATCGTCTCCGATTTCAACCGGGTTCTCAGCAGTTGCGTCCACCCCAAAATTGGGTTGAGCGGAGTCCGTAATTCGTGAGAAAGGACGGATAGAAATTGGTCTTTCATGCGATTAGCAGACTCTGCCTGAGCACGAGCTTGCTGTTCATGAATGAGCATCTGAGCACGGGTTTCCTCGGTCTGTTGGCGCTCCAACTCAGTGGCGATTCGCAGAGCAAAGACTGTCAACAGCGATTCTGCAAGCTGCACGTTTTCTAGTGGTTTTCTATCCATCACTTCTAACAGCCCGATCGCCGTCCCCGTCGAGTCAAAAAAGGGAACGGCAATATAGCCTTCGATGTTGAGCGGAGCCAGCAGAGGCGCGAGGGGAAATTGCGACTGCACTCGCCGTGGATAGCAGCAAATTGTACCTTTCTCAAACACCATTTGGCAGGGGGTGTCTTTAAGCAAATAGTCAAAGTTCTCAACAATTTGA
Source organism: Leptolyngbyales cyanobacterium (assembly GCA_038231055.1). Taxonomy (GTDB): domain Bacteria; phylum Cyanobacteriota; class Cyanobacteriia; order Leptolyngbyales; family Leptolyngbyaceae; genus Phormidesmis_A. The sequence continues at coordinate 12,057 of JBBRMC010000021.1, read as the reverse complement.
CCGTGAGCGCAGGTTGCGACGGTTGCGATCGCGGCTTCGTCACCCCGTTGAGTCACTAGCCCAATGTAGGTATAGTCAACGTCTAAAACTTTGGCAAAGTGCTGCACGAGCGCCTCAAAGAATGCGCTGCCCGTCACTGCCGAAACGCCTTGAGTCACTTCTAGAAGGGCGGCATCGGTTTGAGCAATTTTTTTTGCCGCGAGTCTTAGCTCTAATTCATCAATGACCATCGCGGCAAGATCGATCAGGGTTGCTTTTTGGTCATCGCTCAAATCATCTCTTGGGCTGCCATCTAGCAAACAGAGTGTGCCGAGATTATAGCCATCATGGGTGACAAGCGGCGCACCTGCATAAAAGCGAACGCCTGGTTCACTGAGGGCAAAAGGATTACAGGAAAAGCGATCGTCCTGACGCGTGTCAGGAATGACGAGGATATCGTTTGTGAGCAACGCATAGTTGCAGAATGTATTGTCCCGTGGCACTTCGCAAAAGTCGAACCCGTAACTCGATTTAAACCAGGCGCGGGAGTCATCAACCAGCGAAACCAGCACGATCGGGACATCAAATAATCGAGCTGCAAGCTGTGTAATGCGATCGAACCCAATCTCAGTTGGGGTATCTAGAACCTGATACCGTCGCAGTGCCTCTAGTCGTTCGGCTTCATTTTCAGGGAGTAGGATAGGCAAACCGGGCAGTGCGTCAGTCATTCAGAAAAGCAAGCTTGAGGAGCAGACAGTACTTCCTATTGTCTGACCAAAGGTAGAGGTCATGATCTACCTAAAGAACGAATTTTTTTAGTTTTGCTACACTCAGGCGTTCAGTTTTTTAACCAAACCCTGAACGCCTTTAACGAAATAGACCAGAAACCGCAGGCTCACTGTGCAGGCTTAGTAGACCTTTGAGCAACCTGCAACGACTTCACCAACTCCGCTAGCGAGGTTTCTAGCTGGGTTCCTGCATCCATTGCCACCCAGCCTTCAGTCGTGAGCTGACGAAACTCAAAGTGTAGGTGAGGTCCGGTCGAGGCTCCAGTGCTGCCAACCCGCCCGATCGCTGCTCCTTGCTTCACCACGTCGCCAGGTTTGACGAAAATCTCTGACAAGTGACCATAAAGGGTTTGCTGAGTGCCCTGATTGTGATTGATTGCGATCGCCAGTCCATATCCACCCAAAAAGTCTGCAAATGCCACCTGACCTTCATAGGCAGCGAGAACCGGAGTCCCCATCGGTGCGCCTAAATCGGTGCCAGCGTGAAAGCGGCTATCCCCGGTGATGGGGTGAACGCGCCAACCAAACACAGAGGTAATCACCGACGGAATCGAGAGCGGAAAGCTCAGTCGAATGTTGCCATTTCCCAACCGGGCAGGCGGACGAATCGTGCGATTGTAGTAGTCGCGCACGGTACTGTATTCTCGCCCGATCGCCGTCGTGCTTCCAGGACTCGAACCCCAACCAATGCCGCTTGACGAGACCTTCACCGACCCTAAATGCGTGGCTGCTACCGTCGCCAGAGCGCCAGAGCGATCGACCTGTGCGATCGAGCGATTTGCATCCCGCGCGGGATCGCGGCGCTCGGTAGCTCCTAAACTGTATTGAGTACGATCGATAAACAACTCTCCTCCGTCAGCAGAAGTTGCCGCTTTAGGCGCTGTTGCAGGAGCCGAAAATTCTGGGGCAGAAGGTTCTGGAGCGATCGTGGCTGGAGATGAAGAAGCCGGAGTCACTTCAACCACGATCGGAGGCTCTGCTGCGAGGGTAGAGGGTTGGGCAAGGGCAATGCCACTGTTCAAACAGCCTGAACCTACTGCCCAACCGAGTCCGTACAGCAACAAAGAACTTTGACATACTCGTTTCTGAACAGTGGAGGCAGACAGTTTACGTGGAGTCATGGAGCAATCCTCAAGGACATAAAGGGAAAACGAGGGACTTTTAAGTCGTCCGATCAGACACTAGCTATCTAGCTTATTGTGGCTTGAACTGATGCGATCGGGGCAACAAACTAGCAGAGGCTTGAGTTATTCATCCCTTAATGAGGGGCTAAAGATGCAAATCTACCTCAAAAAGTAACGATGAGACAGGCTTCCCGATCCCTGCGGCGGACACTAAGAATTGTGTGTTTAATAATGCCGGAAATTTGCCCTCATCCCCAACCCTTCTCCCCAAGGGAGAAGGGAGCTAGAATCTTGTTCCCTCTCCTGCTGGGAGAGGGCTAGGGTGAGGGAAAGTCTGGGTCTTATTTAATCCACATTCCTAAGCCAGCAATGACCAACCCCAGGGTTAAACCCCTACCGCATCGGTTATCGGGTTGCAATGTTGCTAACCGCTCGTTGCAGTTGAGCGAGAGACAGGTTATAGCCAATAATCGCGCTAACCCGGTTGCCTTCGGCGCGAGTCAGATCGGTTTCTGCGTTAATCACATCGGTTTGCGTCCCGACCCCTGCTTGAAAGCGCAATCGGGCAAGTCTAAGCGCTTCGGCTGCTTGAGCAAGAGCCGTGGTTGTTGTGTCGATATTGGCACGATTTGACTGTAAATTAATGTATGCCTGTTCAACCTGAAAGCGAACCGTGTTGCGGCTTTGGGCAAACCGAGTTTCCGCAATTTCTTTGTTGCGTTCTTGTTGGGCTGCCCGCGCTTGAGCAGCTCCTCCATCAAAAAAGTTCCACTGAGCTTGTAGCGCGACACTATAGCCTTGACCCGGAGCGCTTAAGGCAGTCTCAAAGTTTTTAAGTAGGTTATAGCTAGCAATCGCACTCACCGTCGGACCTAACGTTGACAGGGCTGCTCGACGCTGCTGCTCACTGACTTCTCGCTGTACCAATTGCGTCTCTAGTTCAGCCCGATTTTTGTACGCTAAGACGATCGTGTCTTCGATCGGCAGTGTCCAATTTCCAGCAGGCTGCACGGGGTCAGAGGTCGAGACGTTGATTGACTCTGGCAAACTTAAACGCGCAGCGAGTTGACGACGGTTAATGCCCTGAGACGCGATCGCGTTAGTGAGTTGCTGTTGAGCATTAGCAAGGTTGACCTGCGATCGCAGCACGTCAAAGCGGGTGCCTAATCCTGCCCGTTCTTGAGCGAGAGTGTCACTCAAACTTCGTTGGGCGTTCACTACGGCTGCCTGGTTAATTCGCACCTGCTCGTTGGCGCTTTGCAGGTTGTAATAATCATTGGTTGTGTCTAGCCTTAACTGTTCGCGAGTTTGCTCAACGGTTAACTCAGCCGCTCTCACCAGCCGTTCAGCCGCTCTTCTTTGAGCACTGTTTCGACCTGATGTAAAAATGTCGTAGCTGATTTGAAGGTTTCCGGTCAGATTGGTGCTCGTCGGGTTGCTACTGTCAGTTGACCCGAATCCTTGCGCCTGCGCCGCCTGCGACCGCAATCTTGACGAAATATCACCCGATGCATTCTGAGAGCGAGTCAAGCTAGACTGAATGCCCACAGTCGGATAGAGATTGGCTTGAGCTTCGCGCAGTGCCGATCGACTGCTTTCTAGCTGAAGTCTAGACACTTGAAGGTCACGATTATTGCGCTCGGCTAGCTCGATCGCTTGCTGCAAACTAATTAATTGAGTCCCGGCTAGGCGCACTTCTTCAGGGCGAGTGGGAAATAAGAGTGGATTGGCAGGTGAGTTGAGGTAGGCAGGGGCAGGGGTTGGATCAGAGTTAGACGTTGTGGGAGTGAGGGTTGGTGTGCTGGGGGCTGGCGTAGGGGTTGTGGAAGGTTGCGGAGAGGAGTTGGGAGCATTAGAGGGCGGAAGTGGGGTCGATCGAGGCGTTATGACAGGTCGAACTTGAGCAACGGCTTGATCGGGTGCTGTTTGTGGCTCACTGACAAAAAACTGGACGATTTTGGCACTCTCTAAGGAAGGCTGCTTGGCGATCGTCGGTTTCGGCTGAGGAGTCGGTGTGGCTTGAGCTAAGAGAGCGGGCAGTTTTTCAGAACGTTCAGCCGACTTTGGTGCGATAGCTTCAAACGTTTGGGCGATTCGAGCAATCGCTGAAGGTTCGCGCATTGAAACGGCTTCACCCTCAAAAGCAGCCGCGATCGTCTTCAAGTGAGGCGACTTTGTAGAAAGATTAGGGCTTTTCTGGGGCTGACCGGATGGCGAAGTCTGTGAGTGAGCCGCACCCACAGAGCCAAAGGCGATCAAAGCTCCTACACCCACTTGAATTAAATGAAGAGACGTTTTCATACGGTTCTTGGTTAGCCCACAGACGAAGGAAATTTTTAGAGAAACTTGGTTTAGAGAAGCGTTGAAATCAGACGTTTTGCACAGATCGAGTTGATGCAAACAGCCCTTTGAATCTGAGCGGTTTAGCTTTATTAGAGAGACAACCTCACATTGACAACCTTAAGCAGGATAACGCTTGTCTTGACGATCAACCAAGCAGTTTAGCTCAATTGCGTCCGAAATTTGTGGATGCTAATTGCCATTAGAGCGATAGCGAACGCAGTCAGCGCGAGAGCTTCAGGATAGAGCACATCGAGTCCACTGCCTTTGAGTAAAACACTTCGGGCAATTGTGACATAGTGCCGTAGAGGATTGAGCAGCGACAAGACTTGAAAAAATCGCGGCATACTCTCAATGGGCGCGATCGCTCCTGATAGTTGAATGAGCGGCAGGTTGATAAAAAATGAAGTCAGAATTGCTTGCTGCTGACTCCTCGAAATGGTGGCTAAGAGAAATCCAATCCCGATGCCGACGCAGATATAGAGTCCTGAGAAGCCCATAAACAAGAAAAAGTTTCCACGAAAGGGGACATGAAAGACCAGCGTGGCAACGACGACTGCCAGCAGGACTTCTCCCAACAGCAAGACAAAGAGCGGCACCACTTTCGCCAAAATGATCTCCCAAGCGGCGGCTGGAGTCATTAACAACTGCTCTAAGGTGCCCGTATCTTTTTCGCGCACTACGGCTGCTGTCGAGACGAGGGAGCTACCTAAATTCAGCACCAGTCCTAAGACTCCGGGAACGATAAACCAGCTAGACACCAGTCCCGGATTGTAGAGAATGGTCGCTTGAGTCTCGATCGCGGGCGTTTGAGGAGCCAATCGTTGGCTAAATTGATTGATAATTTGGGCGGCGTACCCACTCGCAATTCCCGCAGTGTTAGCATCGACCGCATCGATTAGAACTTGCACTTCGGCAGTTCGATCGCTCTTGAGGTCGCGGTTAAACGTTGGCGGAATGACGAGTCCCGTTGTGATTTCGCCGCGCCGGACTTGCTCGCCCAAAATCTGCTCACTGGGTGGAGCGCGATCGACCCGAAACACGCCATTTGCCGTGAACGCTGACACCAATTCTCGACTCATCGGCGTATTTGAATAATCAACTACGCCCAATTTGAGGTTTTGCACATCGGGATTCAACGCTAACCCAAAAATCAGCAGTTGCACCGTCGGCGGAAACACCAGCAGAAAAATCAACTGTTTGTTGCGTAGAATCTGACCGATTTCTTTGACGGTCAATACCCAAAAACGACTTTCAATTAAGCGATGCAGCAGCTTCATAACCCACAACCCTCTAGCCTGGTAATTGCATTCGACTCATAACGCGACGAGCAAGGTTAAACAACACCAATGCCAACGCCGCCAAACAGAGGTGAGCCGTCCAAACACCCACCCATCCAGTACCTCGCACAAAGGCATCTCGACTGATTTCAATAAAATAGCGAGCCGGAACAATATTCGTCACGAGCGATAAAGGAAACGGAATGTTGCTGAGCGGATAGATAAATCCTGACAACAGCAACGCTAATAGAAATCCTGCGCTTGCTACACCTTGAACGGCAACACTGCGATTATTTGCCCGAACACCAATGAATAAGCCAAACATAACGCTAGCGATCAAAAAGAGACCCGTCCCGATGATAAAAGGAGTCGGATCGCCCACAAACCAAATGCGAAAAACGGCGCACCCCAAAGCAATCACAAATAATGCTTGCCCAATGCCTACCACAAAATAGGCGAGACATTTGCCTAACAATAGTTCAGCCGCACTAATGCTAGAGGTATAGGTTTGTAAAATGGTGCCCTGCTCTTTTTCTCGCGACATCGCCAACGCCGCCAACAGTGCCGGATAAATTGCCAAAATCACGCCAAACACTCCGGGCACGATGTAGAGCGATTCTTGCCGCCCCGGATTGAACCACAGCCTAGTTCGGGCGATGATTTTGCTGGTTCCTGTCAGTAATCTCTGATCTTGCAAGAACGATCGAGTGAATGCCTGAATGCTGTTCTTAATCACTCGCGCATTGTTGACATCAGTACCATCAATCAACACTTGAATAGTACTGGTTTTTCCAGCCGTAATGTCTCGGTTAAAGCTGGGCGGAATAATGATGGCGGCTTTGCCAATGCCTCGATCGAGCGCATCTCGCATCGGGTCGTCTCCGTTCCACTGGACGGGAACAAACTGATTAGTTGCATAGAGTCCCTCGGCATATTGGCGGCTGAGATTGCTGCGATCGAAGTCTTGCACCACGAGCGAGATATTCTTCGCCTCTAATCGAATGGCAAACCCAAAGATAAACAGCGTCATCACAGGCAAAATGAATGCCAGGGCTAAGGTCAGGCGATCGCGACGAAATTGCGCTAACTCTTTGCTGCATTGGGCGAGAATTCGTTTCATGACGGCTGCGGTTCCTTTGGGGCTGATTCCTGCGGTGATCGCTGCACGACTCCGATAAAGGCATCTTCAAGCGAGAAGGGAATCGGACGCAGAGAATGAACAGTGAGATTGGCAGCGTCGAGGCGCGATCGCAGGTTAGGAATGTCGCGATCGGGATCATCTACAACGACGTGCAGCCGATCGGCAAAGATCGAAACTCGCCAAGACTCCATCTGCTGTTTGAGTAAATTAGACGCTGCTTGAGTTTGGTCGATAATCACTTCGATTAACTGCCCTGGTTGGGAGGCTTTAATCTGGCTGGGTGATCCTTCTATCACCGTTTCACCTGCCACCATAAAGCTCATGCGATTACACTGCTCGGCTTCTTCTAGATAGTGAGTAGTCACTAAAATTGCGGTGCCATTGCGAGCAAAATCATTGATTAATTTCCAGAACTGGCGACGGGCAAGGGGATCAACACCCGAAGTCGGCTCATCGAGAAAGAGAATGTCGGGTTCGTGCATCACTGACGCACCGAAGGCGACGCGCTGCTTCCATCCGCCCGGAAGCTGTCCAGTGATCAGCGTTTCTCGTCCTTCGAGTCCGCAGGTGGCGATGACCCAATCAATTTTTTCGCGTCTCAGCCTGCGGGGTACTCCATACACGCCGCTATAAAATTCCAGATTTTGCAGAATGGTCAGGTCATCGTAAAGAGTGAATTTTTGGCTCATGTAGCCGATTCGTCGCTTGAGTTCGCTGCTGCGGAGATTGCCGCGTGCTCCTCCGAGGGCAATATCGCCAGAGCTTGCGGGCAGTAACCCACACAGCATCTTAATCGTGGTCGTTTTCCCGGCTCCGTTGGCTCCGAGTAAGCCAAAAATTTCTCCATAGCGCACCTCGACATTGACGTTTTTAACGGCTTGGAAGCTGCCAAAATTCCGACTCAAGGCGTGGGAATAGATCGCAAATTCCTCGTCTGAATTTCTAGGAATGTCGCGATTGCCGCCTCGCGATCGAGGAAACTCAAAAAACTGTGGAGCCGATCCCTGCTGACGCAATCGAGTCACAAACACATTTTCTAGAGTGGGTTCAGCCAGCTCGATCGTGGCAGCTTGCAGGTGATGTTGGTGAAATAATTCCCGCACCTCAGCTTCCCCGGTTTGGGGATCATTCACCAGCACATCTAAGCGATCGCCAAAGGTCTGCACATCGACGATCGACTTAGATGGCGCAGTCAACACTTGCTCAGCGGCTTGCAGTTCGGGCGTATGCACTTCGAGACGATACAGTCCTAAGCTGTTTCTTAACTCAGCAGGCGTGCCGATTTTCTGAATCTGACCGTCATACATCAGTGCGATGCGATTGCAGCGTTCTGCTTCATCTAGATAAGGAGTCGCCACTACGATCGTCACCCCTTCTTCGGATGAAAGCGCCGCCAACACATCCCAGAACTCTCGCCGTGAGACCGGATCAACGCCTGTTGTCGGTTCATCGAGCAACAGCACTTGAGGCTGAGACACCAGCGCACAGCACAGAGCAAGTTTTTGCTTCATGCCGCCTGAAAGCTCTCCAGCGAGACGATCGCCAAATTTTTCTAAGTTCATCAATCGCAGATATTTTGCGCGTCGCTCAGAAAATTGTCGATCGGGGACTTGTCTGAGTCCGCTCACATAGCGCAAATTTTCATCAATGCTGAGATCAAGATAGAGCGAAAATTGCTGAGTCAGATAGCCAATTTTTAATCGTGCATCTCGTGGTGGTTGCCCCAACACCTGCACCTCTCCGGTGGTTGCCTCCATCACGCCGCCCAGAATGTGAAACGTGGTGGTTTTACCTGCGCCATCTGGTCCGATCAGTCCAAAGACTTCACCCCGCTTCACCGCAAACTCAACGCCCTTAACTGCCGCCACCCGATCGTAGTGTTTGTGCAATCCGACCACGCGAATCACCTCATCAGAAAGATCAGAAATGACGGATGAACGATGAACCGGATCTTGGAATTCTTCTACCTGGTCGATTGTCCCTGTTTGTTGAGTCATTGCCCGATCCTCCAGAGTCTATTACCCATTTAATGGTTCAATGCGACGCACGATCGATCGTCGCAACCCGTAGAGACGTTCCGGTGGAACGTCTCCACGCCATCGGGAAACCGCACGATCGTCCCATTCATTCGCCATCAGGAAACCGCACGATCGATCGGATTCATTTGACATCGCAACATCGGCTCAAGACGTTCCACCGGAACGTCTCTACGGTTTTGGGGAAACGCGGATTCACCCGTGAAATTGGCATATCTTTCATCATTCATCCTTTAATGTAATTTCTCCGTCGGCTGGCATCCCCGGTTTGGCAAAGCCTTTGGGATCGTCGATCGTCAACTTCACTCCAAACACCTGTTTGACTCGATCGTTGCGAAAGTAAATATTCTCTGGCGTAAACGACGCTTTGGGGTCGATCGCTGCCACCTTGGCACTTAACCCTTGATCGGGATTCGAGTCGAGAAAGATCTTGGCAGATTGCCCAACCCGAACTTTGCCGATGTCGCCTTCAGGCACATAGCCCCGCAGATAAACCGACGTTAAATCCATCACGGTTAACATCGTTTTGCCCGAAGCGACAACCGCCCCCGGCTCGATCGGACGGGCTGTTACTACCCCCGCGATCGGGCTTGTGACATTCAAATAATTAAGCTGCGCCTGAATCTCTTTTTGTTTTGCTTGAGCCGTCTTAATTTGTGCCTGTGCCTGTTTGAGTTGAGCCACTGCCTGCTGGCGCTGTTCATAAAACCCCGACAGTTGCGCGTCTCGAATGCCAGGATTCAACCCCGTCGTTTGCACTTGAGTCAAGCCCCCTTGAGCCGCCCTCAACTGATCTCGCGCCGCATTCACTCCTGCTTGACGGGCTAAAAGCGTGGCTTGAGCCGTCTCGACTGCTGCCTGAGCCGTCTCAAAAGCGGTTTGTGCCTGGTCAAACTGTTGTCGATTGACCGCGCCTTGAGACACTAGCTGAGCATAGCGATCGCGGTCAGTGGCAGCAAATCTCTGCGTTGCCTGAGACTGTCTGACCTGCGCCCCAGCTTGTTTGACTTGCGCGATCGCTTCTGCCAGTTGAGCATTTGCCGCAGAAACGGTGGATTGCGCTTGATTAATGCGCCCGGTGGCATCGCCTTTTGACTGGGTGAGGTTTAACTCTGCCTCACGAATCTTGCTGTCAACTCCATCGATTTGAGCCTGTGCCTGTTGCGCCTGTTGTTGAGCCGCCGTCACCGTCGCTGTCGCGCCCCTAAGCTGTGCCTGAATCTCTTCATCATTGATCCGCACCAAGACCTGTCCTTTTTTAACCTCATCGCCTTCTCGTACCGCAATGAAATTTACCCGCCCACCTGTCTTTGCGCCGATGTCGGTTTCATAGCCTTCGAGCCGTCCGCTCAGATGCAGAGTCGTTGGTGCTGGATGAGGGATTAAGCTCCAAATGCCGTAGCCAACTCCAGCAATCGCTAGCCCGATCGGAATTATCAACAATGGCTTAGGAATCCGCCGCTTTTTAGCACTTGCCGGGGGCGAAGCTGGAAGATTGTCGGTAGGTTGGGGAACAAGCTGAGTCATAGCGGCAACCCGATTAGAGGATAAAGAGACTCTTGGCAGGAGTGAAGAAAATGCTTCAATATGAGAATCATACTAGACAGTCTAGTGTGATCACACCATAATTGTTAGAAAAAGTTAATCCCTTAGAGAATCGTCGTTTCTCTAGTGCCAACGACCATCCCTATAAGCTGCGATCGCCGATCCATGACCTCACTCGACGTTGTTTCGTTTAGCATCACGCCCAAGCAAGAACAGATTTTGCAGGGAGCCATGCGTGTGTTTCTCAGTTGCGGCTATGCAGGCACCAGCATGGATCGCGTTGCTGCCGAAGCCAACGTGTCTAAGCAAACGATTTACAGCCACTTTGTCAATAAAGAAGGGCTGTTTAAAGCCCTATTAGAATGGATGACGCTCTCTCGGTTTCGAGAAGTGTATGACGGGAGCCGCTTATGCGGTGAACCTGCAATCTTATTGCGGCAAATTGCCAAGATTTATAGTTCTAAAGTTGCCGATCAGAATTATTTGTGTCTGATCAGGCTAATAATTGGAGAGTCCGATCGCTTTCCTGAATTAGCGAAGTTATTTACGACAACCGTAATCCAGCAGGGACGACAGTTACTCAGCCAATATTTTGAGGCGCATCCAGAACTCGGCATCACTGATCCTGAAGCGGTCGCTCAAATCTTTTTCGGGTCTCTCGTTTCCTATATGTTGGTGCAGCACATCCTCCACGGCAAAGAGGTCATGCCCATGGACTACGATCGCCTGGTTACCAGCCTAATTCACCTAGTTCTCGCACACAGTTCTAGAGAATAATCCTCGTGTCTAGTCCTCGTTAAAATCAACGGCATCGTCAGGTCGATGCCTCATATCTCCTCACAGCCTTCTTGTAGCAGATCTCCTACACGTCAACTATCGAGTGCAGAATAGAGCAAGTCTCTAAGATGTACTCGTTTTTTATTTTTTAACTAGCTATGGTGCGCCTTAAACTTTGGCAATGGGCAGTTTTAGGATTACCGATCGGGCTGGTGGTCAGCTTTCTCTTGGTCGCCGCCGGGTTGCAAATTCATGAATGGGGCATTAGCTGGATCTGGGCGATCGTCGGCTTACTATTTGTGGGCTGGCGATGGCTTTTGGTGAAATGGACGCAACCTGCCCTTGCCCAAGTCGAAGCGATCGTCACCGAACTCTCTGCCGATTTGCAGTCAGAAACTCCGACCACCGCGTCTACCAATGTCTCGTTTCAACAAGCCGAAGCCGCGCTACAAAAAATCTTGCAAGCGGCGCGCATCGACCCGCCCCTCTGGGAGGACTGGAACATTTTTTGGCAGCGCTGTCAGACTTTAATTAGCGCGATCGCGCAAGTCTACTATCCTCAAACCAAGCAGCCGTTACTCAACATCTACATTCCCCAGGCTTATAAGCTGTTGCGCGGCACGGTTGATGACCTCGACCAGTGGATGCAGCGTCTATCTCCGGCGCTCAATCAAGTCACGATCGGGAAAGCGTATCAGGCATACGAGGTTTACCAAAAGCTAGAGCCATCTGCCCGCAAGATTTGGCAGGCGTGGAATTGGGCACAGTGGGTTCTCAATCCTGCGGCGGCAGTTGCAAGAACGGCAACTCAACGCACTAGCAGCCGCGCCACTCAAGAGCTATTGTCTAATCTCAGCCAGTTGATGCGAGAAGCCGCCTTGAGAAATCTGGGTAGACAGGCGATCGCCCTTTATAGCGGCAGTGCCAGTCCCAATCTAGAAGGAACGACGATCGCTCAGCCCGTCTTACCCAAAGTTCAAACTCAAACGCTGCGAGACATCATTACTCAAGCCAGTCCTCCTCAAACCGTTGAGCAAGCATCGGTGA
>JBBRMC010000020.1:0-16204 GCA_038231055.1 Leptolyngbyales cyanobacterium | reverse complement strand
TAAATAAATCAGTTCAACATCAAATGAGTATCCAGTCATTGTTTGCTTAGAGAACAGCACTTTTGCCGAAGGTCGTCTAAACCCCTTTAGTCCAGCTTGCATATCAGAGTAGGGTAAGTTAAGCAAGCCCCTCGACAGCAGATTAAAAACGTTTCCAGCTATTTTCAACAGTCCGGACTATTGATGTAAATAAAGGAATCGATTTTTCGAGTCTTGACCATTGATTGCCATAGCTTGTGAAGCTCCAAACGTAAGAATAGCATAGGTAACATAAGGGAAAAAAGTTAAGAACTCGGAAAGATTGCCTTGAATCCAAAGAACTTTTCACCTAGTTCAGGGAAACAAAAGCGTTTCTCGCTCATCTTTTGGCGATCGAGTTTCCAACGTTATCTGAATCTACAGTTTCGCAGTCATCCTCATTACCGCTATTGGAATCAGTCGCCTCTACTGGGGCGTTCATTGGCTCCCTGACATTCTAGAGTTGAGCATTGCTGCTACCCAAACAGGCACAATAGTTCTATCTTTAGGAGAATGTTATCCATCGTTCATTTTGGGATAACTTTACGATCGAGCCTGTTGACTCAAATTGACGCACGATGTGAATAGACTGTTTATTCAACACGGTTTCTAGGTCAATTTTCAGCCCTATCCCCAAGTCAAACGTCTTAACGATGCAACCTAACCAACCTCCGGCTAACCAGCCTGCTTCAAAAAACCAAGACCGTCGCCTCCGTCATATCAAGTATGCTTTAGCGCCTTTTGTGATCCTGCCTCTCCTTCTCACCCTGACAACTGGCTCGCTTTACCAAGCAGCAGACTTGACAGGTCAAGGGGATCAATTTGAATGGTTACTCAGTCTCCATAAAGGCAATTTTGGTCCTCTGAAGTTGGGATTTATTTATCCTTTTCTCAATGCTTTAGGACTTTTAATCATGGTGGTTGCTGGATTCTTGCTGTGGTATAGAGCATCAGCGAGGAGAAAACAAGCAACAAACCGGGACTGAAGAGCCGTCAAAACACAAATTGGTATAATACCGATGTCGTTCTGATACAAAGGTTGCGAAGTAGATAGTGACCCCTTTACTTCGATGCTCGAAATGCGGCTGTGAAGGGTATTGTCAACTTAACCGGGTCTGTTCAGAATTCAGCACAATCTGATTGGCATACTGCTGCCCGAATTTCTGTGGAATAAAGCCAGACACAATCGCTCATGATTTCGCCGGGAAAGCGGTGACGGGAGTCCATGAGCAAGGAGTCGCGATCTGAAGGGGATCAGTCCGATTATTCTACGTTCCGGTTAAGTTGACACTACCGTTTCAAGCACTTCTCGATCGCCCAAGCTGCTGAGAAAGCTGCTGAGACTTTAAGCCCACCTCGATCGCTTCCACCAAGCGAGTCATGCCCGTCGTAGTCAGATAGGTGGGAGTCTTACCGCCTTTTCCGCCCAAGACTTTTTCGGTGAGTTTATGAGATGCATATCCCGTCAGAACGATTACGAGATCTGCGCCGGGAAGCTGCGATTCGACCTGTGACCAGATGCCGGGTCCCGTTTGGGAGGTTGCCCAAATTAGCTCCACGTCCGATTGCCGCAGTCGATTGCGAACCGCCGTTTCTAAGCGATCGTGACCCCCGACAATCACGACTTTTCCGCTCAGTCCGGCACAGGCGATCGTGCGAGTAGACGGTTTGGCTTGACGAGAGGTAAATTCGCTTCTCGGCGGGTCGATGGATGCCTGTCGGTTGCGGTGCGCCACATCGACGATGAAATTGAGCGTGTTTTCGTAGGTGCCTCTGAACTTTGCGGCAGGTGATCCAGTCTCACTGGCTTTGCGATCGTAGCGGTTGATCTGCTCAACCAATCGATTAATGACTTCCTCCAAGGCTCCAGCTTCTTTGAGATCATCGACATATCCTTTGATAGCGATCGCGACATCCGTCGCCTGATAGAAGTCGTCCTGCTCCTCAATCAGTTCAATTAACTCTTCCTTGACTCGCAATCTCCATTCTCTTAAGGATTCAGCATCTTGTTTTGCCAGAAGCCTCTCTTCTTCTTGCAGGAGTTTTTCATCGATCTCAGCTTCAGCGATTAGCTCTGCCTGCTGAATTTGTGCGTCTAACGTCTCTTTTTGCTGCTCTAGCTGCTTAAGAGTAAGGCTATTGCTGACGGCTTGTTGAGCAAATTGCTTGATTAAGTTTTCAACTTTTTCTACTAAAGGGATAAGTCGCTGCCGAATCTCTTCTGCAATTTCTGCAATTTGGGTTTGCCGCTGCTGTTGTGCTTCAATGTCTTTTAATTCGGACATTCCACTTGCGATTAAAGCTTGCGTCTTCTGCTCAAGTTCTGCGATAAAGTCCATTTTGTTTATTTTTAAGGTTGGTACGGAGCGATTTCCTATTGTGACATCTCCTCTGGTCAAGTCAAAGATTAGACCTCCTGCACGAATCCGGGAACGCCCCCTAAATCCCCCATTCTGGGGTAGGGCTGATTCTCTAGATAAAGGAAAGTCTCAAAACCTGCATTTTTACGTTGATTCCATTTTGGTGCCCAACGGAATCACGGGCTTCAAGGAGTTTTTCTCCTCTTAAAGAATCGTCCCTACCATTCTGGGGGACTTTGAGAAGATTTGCGATTTCAAAGTCCCCCAGAATGGGGGATTTAGGTAGGGCTGATTCTCTTAAAAGATAAAAACTGCTTTAACCCTGCAACCTCGTTAAACGTCAAAGTGTGAGTGACATAACAATGCGTGTTCTAAAGCTTTTCTCTATCTAACGAATCAGCCCTAGGGGATTTAGGGGGCACAAGCCGACCTCAACGGAGCGAGATCTGAGAGAGTTTATATCGAGAAGTTTATTTATGCAGGAGGTCTATTATCAGGCAAACCCGGCGATCGCTTACAAGAAAGACTCAAAACGTCTTGTGTAATAAGCGGCGAAATAAAGAATTATTACACAAGAAAAATATCGTGCAGCCTACCGATGCCAATAAAGCGCAACTCACAAAGAATTGATTTCTTCATTGATCGCTCGACCAACTCAGGAGTCAGCCTATTCCAAGCCGGGGCAGCATCGAACCATCTGCTCAGTCGTGAGTCTCAAGTTAGGAAAGGTTTTGCACGGAATGACTTCATTCCTCAAAGACTCCTGTCGATCGCACCGCTGCCCATTTTAGAATAAACCACCAGGTTGCAAAGCCGTTCTCCGATTGATACGCTCATAGGGCTTGCAGAATAAAAATACTTCGATCGCGCCTATCGATCTGCATCGTCACCTGTAAATGCCCTGGGTCAACTCGCTGGGGAATGCCTTGAGAGAGATTGAACGTCATGCTAACTCTAACCTTAACTGAAACAATTCTGCGTCGCCACACCACCGCTCAATCATTCGATCGCGGTGAAGCCTACTACAAGTCAGGTGCGGTTACCGCTCTCACACGGCGCGATCAGGTGCTACAAGCCGAAGTCGAAGGGAGTGACGTTCAGCCCTATCGAGTCACCGTTCGGTTTGACCAGGGCGGCATCACGACGGCTGACTGCACCTGTGAATACAGCTTTGAAGGGTGGTGTAAGCATATTGTGGCAATGCTGCTAGTTTGTTTGCGCCAGCCCAACAGCATTGAGCAACGTCCGACTTTGGCGCAACTGCTCGATCGACTCAACCTTCTACAAAATCAACAACTCCTACAAACTTTAGTAGACCAGCATCCCGAACTGATCGACGAGATCGATCGACACATCAATGCTACTCCAACTTCAAAGCCCGCCTCGCCTGCCGCAAAGACAGTG
Source organism: Leptolyngbyales cyanobacterium (assembly GCA_038231055.1). Classification (GTDB taxonomy): domain Bacteria; phylum Cyanobacteriota; class Cyanobacteriia; order Leptolyngbyales; family Leptolyngbyaceae; genus Phormidesmis_A. Next base: position 12,422 of record JBBRMC010000020.1, on the reverse strand, counting down.
CGGCAAACTGAGATTGATCCGGCTCCATTTCGTCGTCGAGTGCGGCAAATTATTCGCGACGGCATCCGTGATTTGGAGAACGGATATGAGGAAGACCCCATCACCGAAAACCTGGAGGAGGTGATCCAGGATGCAGAAGCGTTCTTAGAAACCGGAGATGGCAATAGCGCGCTGGTGATTCTCGCAGCGATTACTCAGGCTTGCGCCGAAGAGTGGGATGACCTGGCAGATTATGGCGAAGACAGTGAGGGGATTGTTACCACCCTAGATGAAGCCTGGACGGAGGCAATTTTGAGTGCCGAATTGACTGCCGAACAAGTCGTTGATTTACAGGTCGAACTAGAGTCCTGGCAAAATCAATTGGCAAGCGACTTTGAGATGAGTCTGGAAGCCCTGCGCCAAGGGTGGAACTATCCGCCGCTGCTGCGGGTTCTGGGCGGTGAGATTTCTGAACTGGGCAGTTGGGAGGGAGACGCGCCCCATTACTCGGATCACTTAGCCTTGATTCGACTGAGGATTCTGAATCGCCAAGCCCGCTACGACGAATATCTATCTCTTGCTGAAGCCGAAGGGCAAACTCAGTGCTACTTGACCATGCTGGCACGGTTGGGGCGCATTACTGAGGCGGTCAGCGCGGCTCAGACAAACATGAGCGTAATGGAAGAAGCCTTTGCCCTCGCGAAGACGCTACGAGACCAAAATGCGGTGCCAGAAGCGTTAGAGATTGCCCAAGCCGGGTTGGAGTTGCCGGGACACTGTGGCTATCAGTTAGCAACCTGGACGAGTGACCTGGCAGAAGGCTTGGGGCAGAAAGAGCTGGCGTTGAGAGCAGGCACGATCGCCTTCAAAGCTCGTCCTAATTTCATCGATTACCGTCGAGTTGAGGTGCTGGCTGGATCAGATTGGACAACACACAAGATAGAGCTACTCGCACCGCTTCGGTCAAGTCAGGGATGGGAATCGACTCAGGCAAAGGTAGACATTTTTCTGCATGAGGGCTTGATTGAGGATGCGATCTCTACCGTTTCTGACCAGAGTTCCTATCAGTCAGCGCTGATTCAACGAGTCATGGATGCTGCGATGTCAAATCATGCTTCCTGGGTGATTGAGAATGCAAGTCGTCGAGCCGAGTCGATTATGGATGGCAAAAAGGCGGAACATTATGGTCACGCGATCGAGTGGCTCAAAAAAGCACGAACCGCTTACTTGCATCTTGAACAACGCGCTGAGTGGGTCGCTTACCGCTCTCAACTGATGCAAACTCATGCCCGTAAGTACAAGCTGATGGGGCTGCTCAAGCATCGAGATTTGGAGTAGATCAGAGTAGGTCGGATCTGCAATCAACGGGCAGATTCAGGGGTTGCTGTTTAAGGAACAGTAAATCTCTCTTATTCTGTCTGTTTCTGAGAAGCGCTCTAAACTAAAGTAATCCGAAACCTGATAAGGAGGGAGGCACAATTATTTGTAGGATAGGTCAGCGATAGCGTAACCTATGCGGGTGTTGGGTTTCTCAACCCAACCTACATCTGAGAAGCGCTATATACTAAAGTAATCCGCAACCTGATATTAGAAAAACTGCCAGCGTTTAAGTGTTTGATCTCGACTTCCACTGACTAATAGAGTGTCTTCTAGCGGAGGGATGACCCCTTGCAGGTCACTCGAAGAGATCGCCTTGTCGTTTATCCGTTCACTCGACTTTTTGCGGGTCACTCGAAGAGATTGCAGTGCCAAGCTAGTAATTGAATCGGTGTGTCCGACCAATCGCGCAATTTCCTCGCCTGTGTCTAACTGCCACACCTTCAGGGTTTTATCCCAACTCCCACTGACTAAGATATGGTCTGAAACAAATCCTAGAGAGGAAATCGACCAGGAATGCCCCGACAAAATTCGACAACACTGACCAGAAGCAACATTCCAAAGGCGAATCGTTTTGTCTTCACCTCCACTCGCAAGCAGTTGACCTGTGGGGCTAAACGCGATCGCTCTGACTGCCTGAGTATGTCCTGTTAAGGTACGAACAAGTTCACCATCGAGATGCCAAAGACAAACAGTCGTATCGGTACTAGCGCTGGCGATCAGAGGTGCGATCTCTGCGAGTGACCCGCAAGGGGTCGGGTGAAAGGCAACCGCATTCACAGCCAGACGATGCTTAAGAAACGTAGAAACAGCTTCACCCCTTAGAGTCCACAGCTTCAGAGTTTTATCGGCACTGCCACTGGCAATCAGTGTACCATCAGGGCTGAAAGCAATCGCATGAATCTGCTGGGTATGTCCTGAAAGGGTACGGAGGGGTTGCTGAATTGTCCAATCCCAGACGGTGATCTGGCGATCGCGCCCCGCACTAATTAGCAAGTTTGACTGCTGCGGATGAAACGCGACGGCTTGTACAAATTGGTGTCCCTGTAACACCAAAAGCTGTTTGTTTGTTTCCAGATCCCATAGCCGAATGGTCTTATCTTCACTAGCGCTGGCAACATGGCGACGATCGGGCGAGATTGCTACTGCCATAACGCTGGCAAACAGTCCTTCGTGTCCTACCAAAGTCGCAGTATTTTGCCAGATGATCAGAGGTGCTGGGATTGAAATCGCGATCTTCTGACCTCGGAACTGTTCGATCGCTTTGATCGCTGCCGCCGCAGATGCGAATCGTTGATCAAGATTGGGGTCGATTAAGCGATCGAGAATCTGAGCTAACCGATCAGGATATTTCTCAGGGGATGCTCCATCGGGTAGCCAATAGGTGCGCCAGACCCAACGATCTTCAGTTGCATCAAACAGATGAAACGGCTGCACGCCCGTTAATAGGTGAATACAGATAACGCCCAAACTGTAGAGGTCACTGGCAAATGTCGCTTCGCCTCGGAGTTGTTCAGGTGCGGTGTACTCGGCACTGCCTGAAGATCGGGGAGCATTGATGCTAAAAATCGCAGCACCCAGATCCACTAATTTAAATGTTGATTGGCTGTAAATCACATTTTCGGGTTTGAGGTCGCGATGAATCACCCCATGAATGTGTATCCAGTGCAAAATCGGCAGCACAGATTCCAAAACCTGCCATACTTGCGTTGGGGTAAACAGACTTCTGACGGCGATCGTCTGATCTAAACTCTCGCCGTCGATATAGTCCTGTACCAGATAGTGAATGTCATCTTGCTCAAAGTAATCTAGTACCGTTGGCAGTTGGGGATGATGTCCGATTTCTCGCACTTTTGCAACGAGAGCTACATCCACACGACCCTTTGCGGACACCTCGAAGAGATCGCTCCAGCATTGTTGAATCACACATTGAATTGCATCGGCTGACTCATTCGCTTCAGGGTTTGCAGAGCGAACTGCTAGAAACGTGCGGCTAAATTTCCCCTGCCCCAACTGCTTGGTGGCGTAATAACAGTTTCTCAGTTGTAGCAGAGTGCCACACTGCTGACAGACGGTTGTTAGAGGATTGAGCGCTGCACAACTGGGATTAAAGCAGTAACAGTTAGACAGGATGGGAGTCATGCTCTGATGGCGGTACGATCGCTGATACGGTATCGCCCGACTCTATTTTGCCATTGCTGTTGAGAGCCGTTGTCATCGCGTTGCCATTCGATTGATTCCACAGCATCATACTCATCAAGCCGTCCAACAACCCAGAACTGCTACTGCCACTCACCGAGACATCGGGAACTACCCGCACATTGCGATCGCCGATTACCTGCATCAGTTGTAGTGCCGTGTAAGCCTGTGCCCCTAGAGAACTCACCCCCGCTTGGTAAGCATCCGCTTTGGCTTGTCCTGTCACACGAATTGCCTCGGCTTCTCCATTGGCTTGTTTGACAGCCGCAGACGCTTGTAGTTGAGCGATCGTTACCCCTTCTTGAGCAGTGATGATCTGGTCTTGAATGTTTGCTAGCGCGGTTTCCCGAACTAACTCTTGACGTTGAGTTTGAGCAACACGCTGCACATCATAGGTTTTTTGTTGCTCCTCGGCAATCTTGCGATCGGTGAGGGTTTGCATCAGTTCGGGAGGCGGTGTAATTAAGCCAATTAGCGTATCTACCGCTTGTACATCATAGGCACGAAGGGCTTGCCGCACATATTCGGCTGCTTCGGCTTGCCGTTCACTTCGGGCAGTCAGAAAGTCTAGAATCGTATATTCCTGGGCGGAGTTGCGGAAGTAGTTGCCCACGATCGGACGCAGCACATGATCGACCAGGTTTTGCATCGACCCCAATCGCGAAATAACTTTAGGTGCATCGATCGCACCCACATGAATAATCTGGAACACTTCTAGCTCAAACTCAAAGCCATCAAACGACAGCAGCTTCAGCGCAATCAGCTTAGAGTCGTAGCCATGTTCTCCACTAAAACGGCTGGTGAAGTTCAAAACAATGTTAGTAGTGGGCACAGGTTCTACTTTCATAATTTGGGTGTTGAGCGGATGCTTACCCGGATAGAGTGGCTCAACCCATACCCCTTTATCGCCTTTGTTCACCAAGTTACCGTGGGTGAAGGCATCGCCGCTGACATCTTGATGTGACCGTCCTACGAACGAAATAACGACTCCGACATAGCCGATCGGTACTTGAGTCATCGGCACCTGCTCGGTTTGCACAAACCACGGATTCAAGTTCCACGAACCCGATAGCATGACTTGCTCCTGCAACCCGCGCCGTCCGCCATCTTGCACAAAACGATCGGCTCTCTGAAAGTTGTCATGGTCAGTGATGATTGGACCGGCAATCTCACCTGCATCGATCGGGGCACCATCCAGGGCAGTCACTACCCCTACCCTATCGGGAGCGATCGTATAGATTCGGAGTTGACTGGGCTGCATCTCATGCTGTGCTGCATTCGCCGCCGTGATGACTTCAAATAAAGCCGTGTTGATTCGATAGATTCCCGATGTTAAAATGGCAAGCTGTCGTCCTTTTTCACCCCCATTCGCGAAGAACTTGCGGGCATCCTGGTAGTTGTCGCAATCTACGACTCTGCCCAGAATGCGATCGGGCGGAATCGTTGCCCCGTCATTTGCGACTAATAGCCCAATCTCGCCCTGAGGAATCGTGATCACCGACGTGTGGCTAACATTGTACTGCCAGGGAAAGTAACCAAAGTGCCAGCCAGGAGGCAGCGTATCGGCTTGTAGTCCGGCTTCGCCATTAGTCGCAATCAGTCGATTAGGCGGCAGGCTTTTTGACGAAAACTTTTTGGTGACAATCCCTACTTCTCGCTCACCAATTACAATCAATCCGACAATCCAGCCAATTTTTGGCAAAAAGATCAGCAACAAAACCACACTGCCTACCGAATAAATCCAAACGGGCAAATCGCTTGGAATCTGCATCAACTGCACATCCTCGATTTGTGCTGACTGATCGGACACTTGCAGAGGAGGAACCGAGGGTGCAGCGATCGCTGCACTCGTCGTTGCAGCCGCCAGCAAACAGAAAGTCGTGGGCAAAAGCTGACGCAACCAAATCGGATTTTTCATAAATTAGTCTTGTGTAGAGATGAAGACTCCTATAGTTTCTATCCTAGCAAGGCATTTTCCGCCGACGACCAATCTTAATATTGTCGATAAAACTCACATCGTGGGTATTTGCTCGATCGAGAGTTGAGTGACTCGGATCTGGAGTTTTGTGACTTCAACGACTACATCTCCAAGTATCGGCGGGTGCTGGATCAGTTTGGTGCGGTCAAGATTGGTCTAAAATTGCGGTGACACTGGACTTGCTGACGACGGGTATTGATGTACCACTCATTTGCAATTTGGTATTTCTGCGGCGGGTTAATTCTCGCATTCTCTATTCTGAATGGGTCGATCGCGCTATGAAGAAGATTTTGGCAAAACAACCCTGGACAGCTCCACAACGCAAATGGCTGGAGCGGATTAGCAAACAGCTAAAGGTAGAGGGGATTGTGAATCGAGAAGCGTTGAATCAAGGTGAGTTTCAAACGCAGGGCGGCGGGTTCGATCACCTGAACAAACTGTTTAATAGTAGATTAGAGGAGATTTTGAAGGAAATTAGTGCCTGGCTTTGGCAGGATAGCGGCTAAAAAGTTGATATTTAGGGCTGTTTAGGTTTGGATTAGCATCAACGATCGCTGTAATGTACTACTGTTTCCGCGATCGCTCCCTCATTCCCAAGAAGCGATCGCACTCCTCCGATTTCAACCGAGATCGCGCTTAATCAGCGGTTAGAAGTTCATCTGATTCCGATCGCCGCCGAACAAAATCATACTGAGTCGCGAAGGGCATAAATCGAGGGAATGAGTAGCGCGATCGTTCCTTTCTGCTCCAGCACGATCGCTCTCTCAATCCAACGATCGCCCAATCGCCCACCTCAAGAGCGCGCTGCTTTGCAGATACCGCAAGGGTCGCGAACCGTCTGCAAAGTAGAATCGTCTTCAGCAGCCTTAGCGCGATCGCCCGCTACCAAGCAAGAATACCACCATATTGCTATTCGCCGTAATGGTTTTTGGCACGGTGAATATAGATCAAGTTCTATTCATCATCAATTGTGTAAACAATCCTGTCTTGATAACTCAAACGAATGGAGTAAAAGCCAGCAAGATCACCGACTAACTTTTTCCCAGCATAGGGATTGATACTAATAGTAGACTGAATTAATGTTTTGAGTTTTTGCTTTAATTTAGGAGATAGTTTAGCAATGTCTTTTTTAGATTCCCTGGTAAAGCGAACTTTATAAAGCATTAACTGATGTCTCCCAGCACCTCATCTAGAGAGTAGGTTTCGTTGTTCTTTATTTGCTGAAGTGATCTTTGAAGACTGTCCCGAAAGCCAGGAATTGACAATAGTTCTACGGTTTCCTGTAAGCTTTCATACTCTTTTTGCGAGATGAGCACTACGGAATTCTCAGCAGATTCTATTTGATAAACTTTGTTTTCTTCAGAAACTGATTTAACCATATCCTCAAAGTTTTCTCTAGCGGCGGCAGCAGTCATTTTTTCCATGTCCCGACCTCTTTTTGGCTCAACTTAACCTAAATTAACTGTAGAGTAGACGTTACAAAATGCGATCATCCGATCGCATCACCAATCTGTACACGCTCGCCCCTCTCACCCAGACCCACGATGGCAAAACATCTGCAAAGCAAAATCGCCCTCAGCCGCGATCGCCCGATCGCCCGTTACTAAAAAAGATCCCTGCGATCGCCCGACAAAAGCGGCGATCACGCTAGGAATAGTGGTACTTGCAAGCAATAACGATAATGTCTGTATCCGTTACTTTATAGACGAGACGGTGTTCATCATTGATGCGACGTGACCAGTAACCGCTGTATTCATGCTTGAGGGCTTCTGGTTTACCCAAGCCCAAAAACGGGGAGCGGTTAATATCTTGAATAAGCGTGATGATTTTTTGGTACGTCTTTTTGTCGAGGGTCGCCCATTGGTTAAAATCCTCAAAGGCGGAGGCTTCAAAGCTAATCCGCCGACTCATTCCACTTCCTCAAGGTTAACCGTAATGAGGTTAGTCCCGTTTTCGGCGTTTTCTATGGCTTCAAGCAATCGTCTTTGATTCGCCTCCGATCGCGAGAGGTAAGCGGTTTCATCAACATCATAGACAACGATCTCAATCTCTTTGTCTTGAAAGAGAGCCTTGAGCGATTCTAGAAAATGATGATCCAGATCCCTTGCGTTGAGGCGATATGAGGTATGCATAGTCGTCGAACCGCGAGACGTAGTTTCATTCATTATAGATTTCAAGCTTTACGGGCTACGCTACTTCCAGCGATCGTACCACTAACCCATCCGCGATCGTCCCTCTCACCAGACCCACGATCGCACTTCCCTCTTTACAACCACGCGCTGCTTCGCAGATACCGCAAGGGTCGCGCGAAACGTCTGCAAAGCAGAATTGCCTTCAGCCGCCATCGCCCGCGCTGCTTTGCAGATACCGCAAGGGTCGCCCGTTACCAAGCAAGACTATTGCGATCGCCCACGAAATCTGCGATCGCCCGATCGCCCACCTCAAAAGCGATTGCCCCTCTCACCCAGACCCACGCGCTGCTTTGCAGATACCGCAAGGGTCGCCAACCATCTGCAAAGCAAAATCGCCCTCAGCAGCCATAGCCTGCGCTGCTTTGCAGATACCGCAAGGGTCACCCGTTGCCAAACAAGACCACCGCGATCGCTGGCTATACTTTGCTGCGAACCAGGTTCAACAGTTTGCCTTGAACAGATTCCAAAATAAAATCTCGGATGTAATGGCTGGCATCAAGAATTTCTATGCCAATCAGATCGCCATCTGCATTCAGTTCAGCAGTGACATTGGGGCTAATCTCAATACTGGCTGATTCTGGCTCTTCAGAGATGAGCAGATGAAGAATGTCTTCTTCCTTAAAGTAGTTTATCTGGGGCAATTGTTGTTTGATATCAGACATTTGTGATAAACCGTCCAGTTTTTAGACGAAATCGAATTTGTTGCCGAGTTGTGGCATGAATTGTGATCGGTGTGATCGTGTTTTCGTCTTGCTCATAGGGAATTAAGACCAACTGTTCACCATGCTTTCCAATGGCAATCGCCCGATCGGTTTCTACATCATAATATCGTTCGCTGGAGAAGCGTAGAATGTTGTCAATTAGATCAAGGTCAAAGCCTCTTTGGGTGGTACGGTAGCGAAGATACGATGTCCAGATCACCTCAGACATAGGCACATGATTAGCGGTTGTTGTCACCTATCTATTATTCCCACGATCGCCCGATCATCCTCCTCAAAAGCGCGCTGCTTTGCAGATACCGCAAGGGTCGCCCCTCTCACCCAGACCCACGCGCTGCTTTGCAGATACCGCAAGGGTCGCCAACCATCTGCAAAGCAAAATCGCCCTCAGCAGCCATAGCCTGCGCTGCTTTGCAGATAACGCAAGGGTCACCCGTTGCCAAACAAGACCACCGCGATCGCACGACAAAAGCGGCGATCGCGCTAACGTTTTGCAATTTTTTCCATGAAAATTCGTTTTTGCTCTTCTAAAGGCATATCTTTAGAATAAATTATAGGGTTGGGATCGCGCTTTAATAATTCTGCTAGTGCCTCACTAAATTTATCATCATTGCTGCGATTTTCAGATAAATAGTGTTTTAATTCTGTTACTGTCATTTGAGCTAGATCAATCATGAGAAAAACCTCCAGTTGCCATCAGAATAGATTACTAATGAGATTTCATCATTGGCACCAGCTTGAATATAAATCGTTTTTAATTTGGAGTCATAACGAAGAATGTTGATTGGCTGATAATCATTAGATAACCACTGACAAAGAATAACAGCTTGAATAGGTTGTGCTGCGGTTGGCAAATTATCAGACTCCTTATTCTTGACCTTTTTTATATTTTATTATAAAAAGTATGTTGTGTTTCATTGATGCACCCTACAGACCGGCGATCGTACCACTAACCCATCCGCGATCGCCCCTCTCACCAGACCCACGATCGCCCTTACCTCTTTATATCAACGATCGCGCAACGAAATCTACGATCGCCCGATCGCCCACCTCAAAAGCGCGCTGCTTTGTAGATACCGCAAGGGTCGCCCCTCTCACCCAGACCCACAATCGCGCAGCGTCTGCAAAGCAAAATCCCCTCAGCAGCTACAGCCCGATCGTGCGCCAAGGAATTGCTACAATAACTTAGACAGAATTTTGGTATATACTTTAAATGCGCTTTGAATGGGACGACAGCAAAGCCGAAGCAAACGTTCTAAAACATGGCATTACATTCGAGGAAGACACAACCGTTTTTGCTGATCCTTACCTCTTAGTTTACGGAAGATTTTAAGCATTCCTTAGGAGAAGAAAGGGAATGGGCAATTGGAGAAGTGGAAAATGGTTCAATTGTTGTCGTTGTTTTTACGATGCGAGGTAAGCAGATCAGGATCATCAGTGCAAGGAAGGCGACAAAAAAGGAGCGCGAGCGATATGCAGCAGGAGTCTGAGTTTCCGTTTGAAAGAGCAAGGCGAGTTACACCAGAAGAAAGTCAAGCCTTTAGAGCCGCGATCGCTGACCAATTTGGGATCGAGTTGAAAAAGCGAGGGCGACCGGCTAAAGAGGAAGAAGAAAAGTATGAACCGATTTCCATTCGCCTTCACCCTAAAATTTTAGCTTGGGCAAAAGAAGAGGCAAAGAAACGAGGGATTGGCTATCAAACGATGATCAATGAAGTCTTGTTGGAGCAAATTAGCTCATAAGTTGTAGGGGAAGAAATCGCCCCTCTCACCCACACCCACGATCGCACTACGAAATCTGCGATCACCCTCCTCTAAAGCGATCGCTCCCTCACCCAAACTGGATCGCACTCCTCCAATTTCAACCGCGATCGAGTTGAATCTGCAATGAATCAGTTCATTTGATTCCGATCGCTGCCGAACAAAATCATACTGAATCGCGAAGGTCATAAATTGAGGGAATGACTAGCGCGACCCTTGCGGTATCTGCGAAGCAGCGCGCACTATGAGAGCCGCGATCGCGGTCAAATTTCCGCATCGACTGGATTGAGCGATCGCGCTCTAGCATTCCTCAGTTTCTGAGGGTCTCAACATACGCCAAATTTCTGCATCAACCTGTGTTAGATATTCCGATTCCAGCGCACCAATTTTCCGAATGATGCGCTTTCGATCGATCGCCCGCATCTGGAAAATCATTGCGACCGAGGGTAGGGTTAACCCGTTCTGTTCAGATGGTTCAATTTTTACGGTAAACGAGAACCGCAACGCACCTATTGAGGATGTCACCGGAACAATCATCAGCATGGGCGTATTGGCAATATCCGTTTGCACTGCGATCTCTGGGCGGTTACCTCTTTCCTCTCGCTGATCAGAGTCGGGCAGGCTAACTAGAAAAACGTCTCCTCTTGCCATTCAATCATCCTGAGACGCGAGTGCTGTTTCCAGATTCAGCCAATCTTCATCACTGGCTGCCTCCCAGTCGGCAAATTCTTGAGCTAGTTCGGCAGAATCTTGTAATAAGGAAATCAGCAGTGCGGCAATCTCATTGTTGACGGACTTTCCGTGTACCTGGGCTTGTTGAGCGATCGCTTGATAGATCTCGACGGGTAGGGTCACTTGGGTACTGACTGTTTCGGCAATATCCATAAAATCACAGTGAGAACGATTGTTCACATTATGGCGCAAGATTAGATGAGAGAAAGATTATCGTTCCTCTCTGCTTCAGCACGATCGCACTACGAGATCGCTTGATCGTTCTCCTCAAACGCACTGCTTCACAGATACCGTAAGGGTCGCTGTTGTCACCCAGAGAGTAAAGCGATCGGGCGGTATATTATGTTGCGCTAACGCACTCTACAGGATTGGCGATCGCAATTCTTCAAAAAGAAACATTGATGTCCGTCAGTGATTGGCGAAATTCTAGCCGTTCAGGAAGATTAATCGACAACACATCAACTGTTGTTCTCCCAATTGCTGTACGACCTACTAGGTAAGATTCGTCGCAAAGAAAATGTTCGTTCCATACGTCACGACGGGGGTGGAAAAGACGAGTGACTTCCTCTGTTTCTGGGTCAATCCCTGCAATATTAGGTCCTTTGTAGGCGTTGCAGCCGTAGCATGATAGAGCAAGGTTTGCTGCGTCCGATGAACCGCGATGCTTTAATGAGATGATGTGATCAATCTGAAACGGCAGAGCATCATACTCTTGAGGCATCCGGCAATATTCGCAGCACTCATTCGCCCGTTGTCTGACAAACTCACGCAGGGTGCCATCCATCTTCAATTGCTTGAACTTTGTAGCGATCGCCGTGCCTTGACGTGGAGCAGATTGAGAAAATTACCGACTCGTAGATATTTTCCCATTTCCTGTTGCTCAGGTTCGCTCAACAATCCGTGATTGTTTTTCTCAGCTAGTTCATTCATGCGAATGATATCTTCGGCTTCAAACCGTAAATCAAGAATCAGGTGAGAAACTTCTTGAGGAAGGTTGCCGCTTTCGGGATGAACAATCCGAGCAAAAATATCTGCTTCTGTGAGAGAGGAGGGTATCTGTGGCATGTTTTCAGACCCGGAGGTTTGAAGAGCAGAGGAATCTGTACGTTCTCAGTATAACTGAGCGATGAATGCATTCTTGTGGATAGATGCGATCGCCCTCCTCAAAAACGATCGCCCCTCTCACCAGACCCACGATCGCACTTCCCTCTTTATATCAACGATCGCGCAACGAAATCTACGATCGCCCGATCTCCCCTAGGGCGAACGCATACGTTTCTTAACAATTAGAGCGAAAGGGTTGAACTGCTTGTGAGCAGCGCCTAGAATCCAGAATGTCCCTGGCTTCGAGGCAAGTTTTTCCATGATGGATGCCGCGATTATTCCACTCAAAGAACACTTCAGTGCGCTCGACGACCCACGAGCACAACACAGGATTGAGCATTTACTCTTAGATATTGTCTTGATCACGATTTGTGCCGTGAT
>JBBRMC010000019.1:0-16204 GCA_038231055.1 Leptolyngbyales cyanobacterium | reverse complement strand
TGCTACCTCTTGCGTCACTTTTCAAGATTTTGCAGTAATTTTTGAGACGGTTCATTCGGTAAATCATGAGATGTCCGTTCTCCAATCTCTCTCCTAGCAAGTACCAGGCAACATCGTGATAGAGCAGTTGGAGCGGGTACATCTGAAGAGTGGAATAGTTTTGGTTTCCGTAGAGATTCAGAGACTGCACTAGCTCGATCGCTTGCCCTTGACAAATTGCAGTTTCCAAAATCTCTAGCTGATGAAACAACGTGTCTTGGGTTACGCCTCGTCGCATCGTGTCTTGGGTTACGCCTCGTCGCATCATTTCATCCGGGTCAGTCGCGACGATCGCGCGATTGAGATGCTCTCGCACGGGATAAAACAAGTTGCCGTCGAGGTCTAAATCCAATCCTCGCAAACGGCGCTTTAACTGAACTTGTGCCCGACGAGCCTGCGGATCACCCTGGTGCTTTGCGAGCGACGCTAATGCATGGAGCGCTAGACGCAGTTCATCCTGGGTCAACCCCCCTGTCCCCAGATAGTAGCCTGCCCGGTAGCGTCGTTGGCTTAGAATGCCATAGCGCCTTAGCATCACTAAGTCTTTTCGCAGGGTTGGGATGGAGTAATGCGGGAGATAAATACCCTGCGCCTCAGCGACTGTCTGCATGGCTGCCATGACTAAGTTTAGAGAGGATTCTTCAGCAGACTCGACCCCAGTCAGCGGATCGCGATCGCCCACCCCTGGATACTGGACGAAGGTGGCGATCAGCAGTAGGAGGCGATCGAGGGCGGCACGATCGCTGTAGGGGTGTCGATCTATTGCTTCAGCCATGATTTGTCAAGAAAATAACAATATTCATTAGAAGTGCCCAATCTCTTCAAAAAGCTTACACAATAACCACCTTAGATTTTCATAAAATGTCGATGAATATTGTTAGATGCTAGAAATAAATGGGAAAGCTTGGCTATATTGAGAAGGATCTTTGGGGGAGCGCAAGCCCATGTCTGCATTCTGGCAAGCCAAAGTTTGGGGATTGCTGCACGATCCCCAACTCAAGAGTTTGTATCGCAACAAGAGCCAGGAAGGAATTTGGCAAGAAGTTTTAAGACATTTAGGAAATGACACCCCCAATGATTTGCAAAGACAAGTTAGGCTAGCTGACTTTATTGCAGCAGCTAGCGATCGTCCTTCTTGGGATCAAGAGGGAATCCGTGGATGTGTAGACTATCAAGACATAGGTTTGTCAATCAGACACTTACTTTCGGGCAGTCCACAGCGATTAAAGATCGAAACGATTTCATCTACTGATCCTGACCGAGACCCGAAGCTCAAGCAAGCTGAAGCTGAAATTATTCGTGAAAAGCTATTTCCTTTATTGAAAGGGCTATCAGATGAAGAAAAGGTGCAGAAGGCCTTCTGGTGGTTGTGGCGCTGTCTGCCTGAGGAAGTCGCTCAAAAGTATGGCGATAAAGCATCTCTGCTTCCAGCAGATACCCGTATTCCTGACTGTTCTGTATGGAGCCATAATAGCATTGTGTCAGCACTAGCAGGATGCTTGTCCGAGCAACTCATAAGCTCCCAGTCTCGCCCTTACCTAGTAGTTTACAACTTTACGCCCGTGCAGGATCTGATTACTGCGAGTCGCAAGATGCAGGATCTATGGGCGGGTTCGTGGCTGTTGCACTACCTTTCAGCTAAAGTTTGCTGGAAGTGGGCATGTGAGTATGGTCCAGATACGCTAATCTACCCCAGCTTGTATGCTCAACCATTAATTGACAAGTGGCTCAATGAGCGGTGGGCTGATTTAGGCATTGAGCCGCCGCCAGCGCAAAAACTCCTGACGGCAGGCTTTCCCAATGTCTTGGTAGCTGTGCTGCCTGAATCTGCTGTACTGAATGCTAAAAGAAATGCTTTAAGCTTTGCGGATGAAACATTACGCAAGGAATGGCTACACTTGGGAGACAAAGTATTTAAGGAGTTGCCTAAAAAAGACGAGGAGACTAGATCTCGGCTATGGGATAGTTGGCTCAAACAGCAGTGGCAAACATACTGGACAGCTTTGCCAATAGGCGCTTCCGATGACAGCGATGTTGATGAATTGTCCGATAACGACAATAAATCGAAGGCCGAATCGAGCTCTTTAGCACGAGGACAAGGAAAGCTTCTTACTCGTGATAAGCAACCCTCTCCTGTAGAACGGAAGCAGGTCGGTAAGATAAAACAAGACTTCCTAGTTTGGGTCAAGAAACAGAATGACTTTTGCCAAACTTCGGCATTGCCAGAAAATGCCTTGAACTTAGACACCCTCTTGTGGAATAAGGAAGCCTTTGAAGGAGTATGTCCTCCCAACTATCCAACCTTGGCTGAACTTTCAACATACAGTCAGTTCAACGTGGGTCTGTGGTGGCCGGAGTTCATAGCTCAGCTACGGCGAAATCTACAAGCGTTTAAGAGTGCGCGAACTTGGCAATTACCTTCTGCGTTCGGACCTCGATCAACCATTTCAGGCATAGGAACTGTTTTACATCCGCAGCAATATGACAAAAGCGGTAAACCCGTAGACTGGTGTTCCGAGCATGAGACAAAGCAGTTTTGGCAACTGGAGCGAGGATGGTTTGATGGTCATGAGCAACTCAACGCGACGGAAATTGTCAAACGAGGGTTGAAAAAGGTTCTACCAAAAGAGTTGGGCTTATCGGAGGGTGATTTATCATTCGCCTATCCAGATTTGACAGCAGGCGTTGCAGGTTGGCTAAAGACATCCCACGATCGTGGTGAAGATACGATCGCTCAGTACAAAAAACTCTGCCAGAAAATCACAAAAACGTATTCCTGGACAAAATCAGTCACACAAGAAAAATGGGGCATTCCCTGGATTGTGAACAACTATCCTGATTGTCCAAATTCTCGACTGCTAAGTGCAGGATGGTTGATTGAAGATTTTGTACCGTCCTCCGATCACCGTCTCACCGAAAATCAGCGAAAAGAAGAAACTAAGGCAGAACTTAACAAGTTATCTGAACACATTGAGTCTGCCTTCAAATCTGACAATCAGCCAACAGATTGGTATGTGTTGGCAGCAGGAGATGGAGATGACATGAGCGCCTGGTTAAAAGGCAATCGTCTGAAATCCTATGCTGATTATGTGGCAGATGGATGGCCCCAAAAAGCCGACCAATGGGACGGTTTTGAGGATTTTCTGAAGCAACCGAAGCGGATGGGTCCAGCGACTCATAGTGCATTGTCACGGGCCCTGCTGGATTTCTCAAATCAATTGGCACCCTATCTCACTGAGGAGCGCTATGCTGGACGGCTCATCTACAGCGGTGGCGATGATGTGATGGCCTACACCAACCTGTGGGAATGGGATAGCTGGCTATGGGATGTTCAGCAGTGCTTCAAAGGACAGCGCGATCCGAATGGCAGAGTTAGGCTACCAGAAAAGCATGAAGACTCAGAAAACGAGTTCATCTCAGAGGGTGATTACTGGCGATGGAAGCATGACAAACGACCTCAGAGCTTAGCAGGTCGTCCTCTATTTACAATGGGACATCAAGCGACTATCAGTTTTGGGATTGTAATTGCCAATCAGGGGGTGCCGTTGGCGATCGCGCTTGACAATCTGCGGGAAGCCGAAGAGGAGGCCAAAGATCACTTTTGCCTGAGGAACAATCCCGATAGGCGCAAGAAAAAAGATGCGGTTCAAGTGCGTATTCTATATGGCAGCGGGAATGTTCTGAAAGCTACGGCTAAATTTGACACCTTTGCACAGTGGCGAGCGCTGCTATCGGCTATGCCTGATCTAGAACCCGCTTTATTTGAGCAAGCCGCAGAACTGTGGAATCAGCACCCCGTTCCGTCTGAATCGGCTATTATTCCTTGGGTACAAGCTTTTTGCAGTCGTCGAGATGCACTTGCGGAGGGTTCGAGCAGAGAAGACTTTGGCAAATCATTGCGCGAGTTTTTAAAGACAATGTGGAACACGACGGATGAATCTGATCGTGATCGTGAAGTTCAAAACTGGCTTAAATTAGCGGCTTTTGTCCTACGTAAACGTGAAATCGAACTCAGAGGTGATGTGTAATGCACTGGTATACACTCACACCGCTAGATGTGCTGATGCTGCGCGATGCCAAGCCGTTTTCGCCTGGTGAGCGCGCTTGGGCTGGCAGTAGTTTTCCGCCAAATGGTCATGCGATCGCGGGTGCTCTACGGGGGCTATTGGGAGAGAAAGCTAGTTTGACGATTCAAGGGCCGTTGCTGTGTCACGATCGCGCCTTGCATTTTCCTCGTCCCCTCAACTACGTGGGCACTCAACGGTTAACCCCTTCAACCTGGTTAGGTGAACATCATCCCTGTCGTCAAATGCAATGGGATCAGCGCAATCCGGTTCCGCTAGTGTTAGCAGATCGCCCTGCTTTGGAGTCAGATACAGATTCAACGTCAGTGGACTATCGCAAATACTTACGCTTTGACATAATTCAGGAGTTGCTGAAGGGCAAACCGTTGACAGAGGCACACATTTGTTGTCAACCGGAGGAGCGATCGCAACCGTGGCAAATCGAAACGCGATCGCACAACACTCTAGAAACAGGAACTCGCCAAGTCAAATCTGAGGATGGATATTTTGTGGAAAAAGCGATTCGGCTAGAGAATGGATGGAGTATTGCGATCGGGGTTGATCAAGAGCTGCCTACTCTTACAACATTACGGCTTGGCGGGGAAGGGCATAGGGTTCTATTGGAGCGATGTCCTGAGTTAGATCAACAGTGGCAAGCTTTGCAAGCGCAATCTCAAGCAAACTTTTCCCAGGGATCTCGATCGTTGGCGTATCTGATTACTCCCGGCATATTTGAGCGCAAGGATAACGGACAGGCAATGTGTCGATCGTGGCCCTGGGAATGGCGATTGGAACATACTACAAACCCAAATCAGAAATCTGGAAATTTGGTCAGTGTAGCGACGGATAAGGCAATACCCATTAGCTGTCGAGTGCGGGACAAAGATGATGGCTCTAGCATCCCAGCTCCCCAGGTGTTTGCGGCTCCACCAGGAAGCGTGTATTACCTGGAGCGTCCTGAAGCACTGTTTCAAGGTAAGTCAGAGGCTCCAGCACATGTTCGACGCTGGCGACAGTTGGGTTACTCAGAGTTGTTGTGGGTTTTGGATAAGGAGAACTAAGTCACTATGCTAGGAAATCTGGTTTATCTGTATTTGCTTTCGCCATTACACACAGGGGGAGCCTCGCAGGAGGGAAACTTACTAGGCATTGCTCGTGAGTCGCATACTAACCTACCATACATTCCTTCAAGCACAATCCGAGGCAAAGTGCGATCACTGACCTCAAGCGAGTTGCGAAATGATTTATGGGGCAATACGATTGATGACGTAACAGGTAAAGGCGGGACTAATCTTACCCAGGGTAGTCTTTGGATTGGAGATGCATCAATTCTTTGGCTACCTGTGCCTTCATTAAGTCATGGTGTCGTTTGGGTAAGTTCTCCCATGCTTCTACAGCGTTGGGCAAGGCTCAGAGGTGAGCCAGCAGAACTTCCCAAGCAATACAGCAATAACTTTGCAAATGGTAAACCTGTATATCTTAAAGATGCGATTCTCAAATCTGAAGATCTACAGGCTACAAGTAGTTTAGAGGCGTGGATTCCAAACTCTACAATCAGTAGTGTCGATCGAGTTCTGGTTTTGCCTGATCGACACTGTGTCACATTGATCCAGATGAGCTTGTGGCGGCAGGTCAAAATTAAGCTAGATGAGCATAAAACTGTAGAGGGTGGTTTCCGCTATGAGGAAGCAATTCCACCAGACACACTCATGTATTTCCCTTGGGGCGTGACATCACAAATGAGTGGACAAGCTCAAGGTGCACAAACAAAGTTTAATCAACTCTTGACTGACAATGCTGTAGTGCAAATTGGTGGACAAGAAAGTCTTGGACGGGGTTTTGTGCAGCAATGGTCTAGCGTTGAGCAGGAGGCAACAGTATGAGTTTTGATCCCCGCACTTTAGGGCAACCTGTTTATCAAGCTTTGCAAGAGTTGCGTGATGAGCAAGAGCAAAATCAACGAGATGAGGTGAAACGGAAGGAACGGCTCAAAGAGCAGAAAAATCAGGCGGTCGAACTCTACACCTACATTGCCACTTGGGGCTTATTGCGCCTCAAGGCTGAGGAAAAAGCCATTAATGATGACAAAAAAGGTAAAAAGCAAGTTGTCCACGCCTACTTTACGTGTCTTGAAAGGCTAGCAGAAAGACCTGGGATTTCGAGAGCCGATGGTTTGAATGCATTGATTGGCATGGATATAGACGATTATCTTGGAATAACGGGTTTGGGACTATCGCTCGCTCAGGAGTTTAGCTTTTGGGCAACTGTTGTGTACTGGGACATCAAGGGAGACGAATAGTTATGGTTTTTGAACGTCCGAGTCGTCCCGGTCAACCGCGCCTAAATCCAACAGCACGCCCGAATCAAAGTGTGGCAACAGGCACGGGAAAGACAAAGAAAGTACTTCCCGATATAAAAGGTGGCGGTGGAAACCGTGGAGGAAATGGCGGAGGTGACAACGGCGGCAATAGCAACAATCCACCGCTAGAGACCTCTCCTTGGCTTAATCCATCCAAAGCGCCTGAAGATATCCATCCCTCCGCTAGTTTTGTGGAATATTTGCGATGGATGAGATCGCCCGACAGCGCTTACAAAGACCCCACCAAAGTGCAAATTTTGCAAATGGCAGTGAAAGATGCAGATTACCGACCACGATTAGAAAGTTTGAACCAACGCACCAAACTGATTGCAGGTGAAGGCAATTGGTTTCTAGTTAAATCTGCTTGGCGGATTCGAGTGGGCGGACATAAGGGTCCTGAGAGTATTCTTCTGCCTGCATTTGATGCGTTGGGGATACCCTATATTCCTGGGGCGACTCTGCGAGGCGTAGCGAGAAATCAGGCGATTCGAGAGTTTCGTGCCAGTAATAGCAGTCTCGATTGGAAAGCGGCGGAGAAGAAAGTTGCACCCTATTTTGGAGCGCTAGATGTAGAAGGCAGCGATCGTTGCAGCAAAGTTGTTTTCCTTGATGCCTATCCAATATCCAGTAATACGGGCGGTCTGGCGATGGATATGGCAAATGCGATTTGGTCTTGGGAAAATGGGGAACCTAAGTATTCACCGAATCTCAATCCATTTTTGTCACTAGAAAAATCAACCTTTATTATCGGTCTTCGCAAGACGACTGCTTGCACGGATACGATACTAGCAAAAGTTCGCCAGTGGCTGGAGACTGGTTTAGCAGAGGGCATTGGATCCCAGGTCAATACAGGCTATGGGCGATTGCTGTCTAAAAATAGGGAGCGATCACCAGGATTCTTTGAGATTGACTTCACGATCGAAGGGCAACTCATTCATGGGCATCAGGAATTTACCCAGTGGACTTTGGATAAGCAACAAAAGTGGAAAATGCGTGGAGCGCCTCAAGCAGAAGTACGTCCAACCGCATTTAAGTCAATGTTGCGCTATTGGTTTCGCTCTCTTTCGCTAGGCGTTTTACCTGTAGAGATAGTGAAAGAGTTTGAGGCTAAAATCTTTGGCTCAATTACTCCGCAAACGCATGGCTGGGTCACAGTAGAGGTTCTCAGAGGAGATACTATACGCCAAGAGCCTCAAGGGAAAGCAGATCGTAGTGGAAATAATACCCCAAATGGAGAGCAATCAGGGACCTTAGTGTTAGGCTACTCCACAGAAATCCCTCAGAATCAGCGCGAGAGCGTTGCTGTCTTACTCCAGTATGTAACTTGGCTAATGTTTCACCTTGGTGGAATTGGTCAAGGTGCCCGTAGACCGCTGTATTCTCGACAGAACCGAGAGCGAGAGCGGTTTTCTCCCCCCTGGTGGCGGGGCTGCAACCTAATTGCAGAGAGTAAGGATGATTTTTGGAGTTTGCCAAATAGCATTAGTGAGTTTCAAATACTCTTTCAACAGCGCTTGCAGTCGTTTTACAAAGCTCTGAGAGATGTGACTCAGGCACGAATCAATCATCAATCTGCTCTTGAACCAGTCCGTCGTGACCTATGGCACGAAGTGATCGACAGCCATTGCAAAATCATCGCTTGCTCAGGAAAGAACGATTTCGGTAAACCTTATGCTCTTGCGGTTCTGCACGATGATGATTTTAAGACGACGAAAACGGATCGTAGCGGCAAGCCCCTTCTAAAAGATGGCAAGGAGGAGCAGAAATATGATCCTAATCTTTGCGGGACAACTGAGGGGACAGTAGTCAAGCCTTCACCCACATGGATTGCAAACTTGGGCAATTATCAAGTGGTGACTATATTCGGGGCTGACCAAGATCCGCGCAATAAATACTTGAAACAATTGCGCGATCGCACCTCTTCTCAAAACTTTGCCCAAATCTTTCCACTCATTTAGCTCTTATGACAAAAGCGATTCTCATTGCCACGATCGGCACTCGTGATCTCATGTTTCAGATTGCTTCTGGTAGTTGGTACAACGTGGGAGATGACCGAATGCAAGACGGGGAGATTATTGGCGAACAAGCGGAAGTGATTGCTGACTTAAAGTTAGGTGAAGTCAAATACCGAGACCTCACACAGCGGTTGTTCGATCAGATTGAAACTTACCGCGATCGCATTAAACCCGTCATCTTAGGTAAACTATTAAACGAGAAAGCAACTGATTTGGAGACAGTTTATCTAGTTGGCACGAACCAAAATGTGGATGTAAGAGAGCGAGGTAAAGATACCTTGTACGCTTGTGAGATCATCAAAACTTGGATTGAAGATCATCACAAAATTCCCGTCGAGATTCTCCATCTAGGTTCTGATGGAACTAATCCGTCTAACTTTGAAGAGATGTTTCGCTGGTGGCGACAGAGTTGGCGAGAGAAGATTCAGGTACAGCCTAATCAATCGATGTGGCTTTGCCTCAAAGGTGGAGTAGGACAAGCATCAGAAGCAGGGCGGATTTCTGGGTTGAGCTTGTATGGCGATCGCATCAAGTTCTTTGAGTTTCAGCAAAATGTCAAAAAGAACCAAAATGGGATTCCATCAGATTACAGTGGTCCGTTTTTAGGAACGAATTATCTCTGGGATCGAACGCAACAACAGGCATTACGGTTACTAAAGCGATTTGACTATGCAGGAGCAGAAGAGTTGCTGTTACCCTATTTTCAGCAAGATCCTTCTGGATTTGGGGTGTTGCCGACATTGATGAAAGCGGGGGCGGCTTGGAACCAAGGGGAGTTTGAGACGTTTTTTAAGTTTGCTAAAAACACGTTGACGGCTGTTGAACAAAGGCGGGAGCAAACTTGGTGGTGGATGGCGTATGAGCAGGCCTACCTTGGAGTCGTTCGACTGGTGCAGAACAGTACGGCTGAGTCGATGCTACATAGTTTTCGATCGGTGGAGGGGGCGCTGTGGAAGTGGGCGATCGCAACGTTCCCTGACCATACACAAGCGATCCCAGACAAGTTTTCGCTATTGTTGCCCTCAATTCTTCGAGTTTATCCCTCTTTAGCTCCCACTTACAACAAATGGAAGGAAGGGTATTCTAGCGCTCAACTGCGCGGGAAGTTGCTTCAAGAGTTGCTTGAAGTGGCAATTCCTAAAGCAGCGGGCAGAGATTTTCAGGCGTTCTGGTCTGAGGGTTGTCGAAGCATGAGGAACGCGCTTTCTCATCAACTGGGAGGATTGTCACTTCCAAAGGCATTGAAGGCGTGGGGTCAGGATATCCGGACTCAAGCTGAGTGGGAAACGAGAATTTTGACTTGCTTAAATCTGCTGACAGGACAACCGTTTAGAACGTTAGAACAAGCAAGTTTATTCTGTTCAATTCATAAGAAAGCGATCAATGGAATCGCGACTCATGAATTGCAACCCTAGAGAATTTACAGAAATAGCTCTGTACTAAACGCCAAAAGTTCCGCAAAAGCCGCTCCTGAAACTGCCGATTCCTTCCTGTGGATCGCAATAACCCAGGAGGACTTTATGGAATCGCTCTACATTTCTCAACAGGGCTGCTGTGCATCACTGAAGCAGGATTGTGTAGTGGTCAAGCAGGGCAAGACGGTGCTGCAAGAGGCGCAGTTGCCCATGCTGGAGCAAATTTTGGTGTTTGGTCAGTCGCAGTTGACGACGCAGTTGATTCGAGCCTGTTTGTTTCGCAGTATCCCGATCGTGTATCTATCTAGGATGGGGCGCTGCTATGGTCGAGTGCTGCCTATCACGGGTGGGTATCGATCGTTAGCACGATCGCAGTATGCCTTATCAAGCGAAGTGCGGCTGGCGATCGCCCGTCAGATTGTGAGCGTCAAGCTAAAGAACAGTCGCGTAATTTTGCAGCGACAGCACAGGCGGCAAGATAGTGCAGACTTATTGGGAGCGATCGCACAGTTGGCGCAATTAGCGCAGCAGGTGACTCAAGCAAGCTCGATCGAGCAGTTGATGGGCTACGAAGGGGCAGGGGCAGCTAGCTATTTTGGGGTGTTTGGCGCGTGTATTGATTCGGCTGACTTTATGTGGACGGGGCGATCGAAGCGTCCACCGGGCGACCCGATGAATGCGATGCTAAGTTTTGGCTATCAGGTGCTGTGGAATCATTTGCTGAGTTTGATTGAGTTACAGGGCTTAGATCCCTATGAGGGGTGTTTACATCAGGGCAGTGAGCGACATCCAGCGTTGGCATCAGATTTGATCGAGGTGTTTCGGGCACCGATCGTAGACTCATTGGTGTTGTATTTGGTGAACCGGCGGATGGTGAATGCTGTTGATGATTTTGATTTTCCGGCGGCGGGCGGGTGCTATTTGAATGAGTCTGGACGGAGGAAGATGCTGACGGCGCTGATTGGGCGAATGGAAGAAAAGATGCAGGTTGCGCCGGGGGTAATGGCTCCTCGGTGGGAGCTTTTGAATCGGCAGGTGAAGCGCTTTCGGCAGGCGGTGATGCAGGTGTCGCCGGAGTATGAGTCGTATCAGATTCGGTAGGGAATGAGATGTTGTTGTATGTTGTGGCTTATGATATTTCTTGCCAAAAGCGTCGAACTAAGGTGTCTAATGTCCTGAGTGCGTATGGGCAGCGGGTGCAATATAGTGTGTTTGAGTGTGTGCTGTCTCCGCTTGAGTTTCGGGAGTTGAAGGGGCGGTTGAAACGGGTGGTGAAGCTGCCTGATGATAGTGTGCGGATGTATCCGATGTCGGGGCATACGGCGGGACAGGTTGAGGTTTGGGGTGGGTTGCCGTTGACGCAGCGTCAGGGTTCGATCGTGGTTTAAGGGGTCGAGGCTGAGGGCAATCGGGTGAAGGTCTAGTTGTTTGGTTTTGAGGCTCGATGCCTTTCGGGGTAAAGGTTTTGGCGGTTTTAAGGGGGTGAGGTTTGCTAGATTTTTTCCCGTTATGGCTGAGGCTCGCGATTAATGGCTGGACTCTTTGCAGGAGTTGGCTTTAAAGTAGAAGGTTCCCACTCGCTGGGAAAATCAATTGAATGGAAACGGATTAAAATTGAGGGGCTAGACTGCTAGAGTTCCCTGATTCCCACTCGCTGGGAAAATCAATTGAATGGAAACTCGAGCATCCCTCCTTCCTGACAGCCAAGAAATCTCCTAGTTCCCACTCGCTGGGAAAATCAATTGAATGGAAACATGGATGCGGCTGAACCCCGCAAACGGGTTGCCTCGATCGCAGGTTCCCACTCGCTGGGAAAATCAATTGAATGGAAACCCACAGGTCGCCATCTCCATTAGTTTTTGGTTGATGGGTTCCCACTCGCTGGGAAAATCAATTGAATGGAAACGAGGGTACTCTTTTAGCGTTGCTATTGCGGTTTTCGCAAGTTCCCACTCGCTGGGAAAATCAATTGAATGGAAACTTTTGGGCATCCGTCCAGGTCGAATTCCAGTAACGTCCGGTGAGTTCCCACTCGCTGGGAAAATCAATTGAATGGAAACTTGTCTTTAGGATCAACCTTTCGATTGACTCCTCTTTCTGGTTCCCACTCGCTGGGAAAATCAATTGAATGGAAACACGTCCGCCTGTGTCTTTGAAGGGGAATGAGAGTACTTAGTTCCCACTCGCTGGGAAAATCAATTGAATGGAAACTTGCATTAACAGAAAGCGACGCAATCAGCACAAGTAGCATGTTCCCACTCGCTGGGAAAATCAATTGAATGGAAACTCAGCGGCATTCCGACGAAGCGCCATCTCCCGCTGATTTCGTTGAGTTCCCACTCGCTGGGAAAATCAATTGAATGGAAACGCTCGTTCATGTGCTGGACTAGAACGTCTTTGCGAACGTTCCCACTCGCTGGGAAAATCAATTGAATGGAAACTTTGGCAATAGCGGATCGTTTCTAGGTCAAATCAGTGAGGTCAGGTTCCCACTCGCTGGGAAAATCAATTGAATGGAAACAAGTATGCAACGTTTGTATTCTCAGTCAACTTTATATAGTTCCCACTCGCTGGGAAAATCAATTGAATGGAAACTTGTAGGCTTGGATGGCATCTTCAAAGCGCATCCTATAGTGTTCCCACTCGCTGGGAAAATCAATTGAATGGAAACCCGGAGATCAACGTCAATGTAGGCGGAATCAATGTGAACTTGTTGTTCCCACTCGCTGGGAAAATCAATTGAATGGAAACAATCCTGTCGATGCGTGAATGTACAGAAAATGGCGGATTTGTTCCCACTCGCTGGGAAAATCAATTGAATGGAAACCAGACAAGCTCTCAATGATGGCTTTGCCGTTTTTCTTGTTCCCACTCGCTGGGAAAATCAATTGAATGGAAACCCGTTGCTTATATTAGGCGCAATGTTGACGTTTTTCTTTATAGTTCCCACTCGCTGGGAAAATCAATTGAATGGAAACCTTGAATTGTTGAACGCAAACAAGCCTCGACGTGCAGGGTTCTCGTTCCCACTCGCTGGGAAAATCAATTGAATGGAAACTTGGGGTGATCCGGGGCGTTAGTTGGTAGCTGTGCCCGTTCCCACTCGCTGGGAAAATCAATTGAATGGAAACTTTGGATCATTCAAAACGCTATCGACCACGCTACTATGTTCCCACTCGCTGGGAAAATCAATTGAATGGAAACTCGTCAACTGCAATCTCGTAACAAGGAATGCCTCCAGAGTTCCCACTCGCTGGGAAAATCAATTGAATGGAAACTTTGACTTAGCTCACTCGTCGCGCAGATGTCCCAATAGTCTTGCGTTCCCACTCGCTGGGAAAATCAATTGAATGGAAACTTAAGCGTGTTGATAATTAGCTGATGGAGTGCCAGCGCCGCCCGTTCCCACTCGCTGGGAAAATCAATTGAATGGAAACTTGAATACATCTTGAATAAATAACGGCTTATCTTGCGCGTTCCCACTCGCTGGGAAAATCAATTGAATGGAAACAGCAATCAAAACCCTCTAGTGCGAAACGTTCGATAGGGATGTCAGGTTCCCACTCGCTGGGAAAATCAATTGAATGGAAACCTTCCCGGTTCTGGTATAGAAACTTCCTTTCTTTCTCAGGAGGTTCCCACTCGCTGGGAAAATCAATTGAATGGAAACTTGCTACGCTCTTGAATGAGTGTGATGGTTGCTGTTCCCACTCGCTGGGAAAATCAATTGAATGGAAACTGCTTAAATCCCTGTTCGTTAGCGTCACTTTTTCGCCGTTCCCACTCGCTGGGAAAATCAATTGAATGGAAACTTTTTCCGTTGTGGTTGATGACTCCGATAGTTTGATTGTTCCCACTCGCTGGGAAAATCAATTGAATGGAAACACTTCTTTCTTTGACTGCTAAATTGCTCATGATTAGTTCCCACTCGCTGGGAAAATCAATTGAATGGAAACGTCTCGTAAACCTGCGTTCTTTCCCGCAGGGCTTTAAGGAGTTCCCACTCGCTGGGAAAATCAATTGAATGGAAACACTAAGACCCAGGGAATGCCCGTCTCCTTAGCGGCTTTAGTTCCCACTCGCTGGGAACATCAATTGAATGGAAACGATAACAATCCAATCGCCGTTCCTGAACTTAGTCGTTGCGGGTTCCCACTCGCTGGGAAAATCAATTGAATGGAAACCTAAAAGTTTCTAACTTAATCATTGACAGACTCTTACTTGATGTTCCCAGCGAGTGGGAACATCAATTGAATGGAAACCGCTTTGATCCTCGTGCCGTGTTGATTTGCTCATTGGTTCCCACTCGCTGGGAACATCAATTGAATGGAAATGTAAATACACTGATGACTGCTGTTTGTACTGATGTAATGGTTCCCACTCGCTGGGAAAATCAATTGAATGGAAACGCCAGATGTCGAAAATATTATTGATGCACTTGTTGACTTGTTCCCACTCGCTGGGAAAATCAATTGAATGGAAACTTAGCCCTGATAGCAACGGAACTACTCTAACGTGTGGTGTTCCCACTCGCTGGGAAAATCAATTGAATGGAAACTGTTCCAATATTCATAAGTTTCGTTAACGTTAGAAATCATTGTGTTCCCACTCGCTGGGAAAATCAATTGAATGGAAACCAACGTCGATCGAGATTGGAATGATTACGCTATTAATGTTCCCACTCGCTGGGAAAATCAATTGAATGGAAACGTTCCGCGTCTGACTTGTAGATATTCGCGTTGACTTGTTCCCACTCGCTGGGAAAATCAAATCAAAGGCTCCGCCGCAAGCGGACGGAGTATGAACAGCCATTTTTTTGGCCCTTCTTACGCCCCAAGGGGCGGGGAATCTACCCTTGATGAGATTGAATAGAAACGTGAATGGATGCCTACTGTCGCATCACCTGCACAGTAGGCATCCATCCTTGCTGAACCTGGAGAGTCTGGTGAACGCCATCAATGATCGTTGCCGCGATGACCAACCCCTGCGCTTTTGCCTGGTCAAACCATTCTCTAAAGCCAGCAGGTGTCGCGGCATCGCTGGGTTGTGGTAGATTCCATCCCTCGACGATCGCTCGATACAGATAGCCAACTGGATTCTGGATTGGGTGTCGCTGCTGCTGCTGTCGGAGGTAGGCAATCGCGGGCTGCACCCGTTCAGGAAACTCGGAGACTGCCTTCGTTAACACGATCGGTAAGGGGGAGCCGGGAGAATGAGAGATCGCCTGAGCCACGGCATCAAAAAGTTCTGGGAACTTTGCGCGTTGAACGTCTGAATTCTTCCCAGAACTAGTTGCGGAAGTGTGGTCTGCTTGAGCGTTGCTAACTTCTACTCCAGAAACCTGGTTGCAATCTGGCATCTTTATGCCGCGGGTGTCGTCAAGACTTTGATCACTTTGCGAAACAACAACCGTTTGTAGTTCTGAAAAAGAAGTATGTGCAGAAGTGTCTGTATCTATGGTGCGATCATCCTGCACTTCGATCGGATCACAGTTTACAGGTCGAGGTGTGATTAGATCGCATAGGTCTGAGGCGAACGCTTCTAACTTCTCGTAGTTAATGCGATAAAACATGACTCGCTTGTAGGACGTGATCCAGTGCTGGGCAGTTTGAATCAATTCCAGCTTTTTGAGATTCGCGATCGCTTTTCTCAACCCATACTCACTCATCCAGGGAAACTGCTGCTGCCAGATTTTGAGGGAGTTGTAAATCCACTTCGCTCCATCCACCATCCAGCCCGTGGTACCTGCATTGAGTGTCCAGTAGTGGAGTTGTTGCAGAAAAGCGCCCTCGTCAAAGCCCGTTCCTGACCTGCCCAGCGTTTGTTTAAGCAACCCTGCTAAGTGAGGCGGAATTGGAATTGAGTTGGCTTCTAGGGTTTTATAGCTCATGGTGTTGCCTCCTTGCAAGCGTGAATGGTAGAAATTGGCATCAGAAAATGACCTACGACAGCGGTAGGTTTTAGAGTGAAGAGAGGCGCGATCGCGGGTACTTGCACCGAACGATCGCGCTCCAGAAAGGTTTTGAGATGTTAGAAGGGCAGCGCTGTATCGTGCAGATCTTTAGAGACCAACACGATCCACCAGCCCCCGCGATAACTGAGGGCAACGCTGCCCAAACCAAAGCGCTCCCGGTCTTGTTCCCAGGAGGCGACTAACTGAAGGGCAGAGTCGAGGCTAGCACTCCGGGTGAAGGCGATCAGTGTGGAACCAGCAGGAATAGAACGGCAGCCTTCGGCATAGCCTTTAAGGTAATGGAGATTGGCTTGAAATTGCGGATGGGGAACGCGGCGGTTCATCCCATCTCGATATCC
>JBBRMC010000018.1:0-16276 GCA_038231055.1 Leptolyngbyales cyanobacterium | reverse complement strand
TTAAGGTCCGGCAAAGATCGCGTCTTCGAGGTCTTGTCGGCTGAGAGAATATTTGAACGATCGCTGAATATCAGGTCCGTTGTCTTGGATGTAGCGCACATTGATTTGGTCAATCTCTAGACAGAGTTCGGCACGCCACTCAGGTTTCTCGATCAGCCAGCAGTGAATGTCTTCTGAATCTTGCTGACCGCCGTTTTGAGAGAGCCACTCCTCAATCTGAGGAAGAGGATGGTTATATAAAGGAGTATCGGCAGAGGGCAAATTCATGCAGTCGTTAGTTAGGTTGGGTTAGATAAATCGACCGATTCTGATGGAACTGGAATTGTCGGAGCAACCATCCCCATTGGGTCGTCTGAAGAAGGATGTAGGTCAGACACAACTTCTTGAAGGATAGGCGATTCAGCAGTGATGGGCTGCAAGACAGACTCACCTCTAGTAAACCCGATCGTGATTGCCAATAGCAAACACCCTAAAAAGGTCAGCCCTAAAATAAATAGCGCAAACATCTCTCCCGGTGAAAGCGGACGATCGGTAGCATCAATATAGGCTGAAGAGTTGGAATATTTGGGCTGGGGACGGCTGAGATTCGGTAGCGTTTGAATGACTGGGACGCGAGAATATCCAATTTTTAAGTCATAAGCGGCTCTACGATCGACATTACTCAGCGTCGCATACGCCTCGTTGAGTTGCTGAAATTTTTGAGTCGCGATCGTAGCTGGCAACTGCGTGATATCCGGGTGATAGAGCTTACTCAACTCTCGATAAGCCTGTCGGATATTCTGCACCGATGCTGAAGGATGCAGCCCTAACAATGTGTAGTAGGTAAAAGCTACCTTCTGATAAGACTCTCTCTGCTGATCGCCATCGGGAGTTGCGCTATCCTGAGTCACCTGCAAGCCCACCCTCGTTTGTTTCTTAATTATTGTAGCGAGGTTCAGGATGCTGCAAGACAAAAGCTTAACCAGATGCCAACCTAAAAATTACCTTCCCTTGAGGTTCGCGTTTTAGAGTGAATGTAAGCAGCCGCTACACCACGACCTCTTATGATCCAATCGTTTGCTTCAGAAACGCCTCACCCCGCTAATTTGCGCCAAGTTTTAGAACAGCGCTATCAAGGACGCAACTTACACCCCTATCGCAGTGGTCAGCAGATTAAGATGGGTGCCCACGAAATTTGGGTCGTCTATCGCGGAGTCGTGCTGCTCAGTACGCTCTATCCAACCGGAGACGAAGCGTTGCTGGGGTTAGCGAGTGGCTCAATGCCATTTGGGTTGCCCTTCACTTATATCAACCCCTATCAAGCGATCGCGCTCACCGATGTCGATTTGATGGCGGTGAGCTTGACCGAGATCGAGCAATCTCCTCTGCTGTCTCAAGAGATGTTTCGTCACCTGAGCCGGCGATTGCAGCAGACAGAAGCCTTTCTCGCACTAGCAGGGTGTCGTCGAGTAGAAAGTCGGCTGCGGCAGTTGCTCATTCTGCTTCAGCACGAAGTTGGGCAACCTGTAAAAGCCGGAATGCGTCTCAACGTGCGATTGACTCATCAACATTTGGCAAACGCGATCGGCACAACCCGCGTTACTATCACCCGACTCTTAGGACAGTTGCGTGAAGAGGGATGGTTAACCATCGACTCTAGTCGCCATATTGTTTTACCGTTTGGCATCTCTGCTTAGAGCCTTGCAATTTGTTGACTCACCGCTGGCAGCATGATTTTAGCCTCAATTGAGATGACTCCCTGATCTTCACTGCCGATACAGCGAGCCGCACGGTTTGATAAATCTAGAATGCGATTGTCAAAATAAGGACCTCGATCGTTCACGCGCACGACAACACTCTTGCCGTTGTCTAGGTTAGTGACTTTGAGAAACGTCCCGAATGGAAGGGAAGGATGGGCAGCCGTCAGTTCGTTTTGGTCAAAAATCTCACCTGTTGCCGTTTGTCGCCCGTGAAAGTAAGAACCATACCAGGAAGCCAATCCGCTAATATGGGTGCCTGTATCGTGCAAATCGTGCATTCTAACTTGGGCATCTGCCATTGAGAGGGGGTCTTGTCCTAATGCAATTCTGAGATTGTTGACCCAATCGATCGCCATCAGTTCAGCAGGACGATCGAACTGAGAGACCAACTCGTGATCAAAGCCAAACACCACTCGATCTCCGAGTTTAACGACCGGCAATTCTCGCTCAAAAGCCGCAGTTAGTTTAGACGCATCCAGATCAGGAGCCTCTAACAGGTTGGTCAGACTATGGGCAAGGTTGTCAGCGCTAGACCGATTAGCGACTTGTGCAACCAAGCATCCCTTCACCCAAATTTGAAATCCCTCCGTCGCGGATTGCGGTGGGAGGATTTCTTGCCAGTTGGCACATTTCCAATATCCTGTTCTAAAGTTTGTCTGACTCGACGGATTAGGAGAGCTTGACTGAACGACCACTACAGCAGGCATTAACGTGGCAAAGTCGGTATCTGCAATGTCAGGAGGAACTGCCCAGAAAAAGTTTTGTACGACTCCCAACAAATAGTTTAGAGGGTTGCTATGAGAGTGATTAGAAGCCGTCTCATTAAAAGCGACGGGCTGAAAACTAGCGGATTGATCCAGCGCTAGAGAATAGCTTGCAGGTTGATAGGACGGGTTGAATAGCAGCGTCTCGATCGCGCCCAACCAAACGGCAGTGGATGAAGTGGGCTGACCGATCGAAGCCGTCATTAAGCTAAAACTTGGACTTAACTTTTCTGCGGAAGACTTAACCCGAAAACGGGAAAATGCACGGACTGAGTTGAGAGAATCTTGTTGAAAGATAGGTTGAGGTTCGCTAGATGAATCACCGTGAGTCAGAGAGTTTTGGCTAAAAAATGCGTGCGATAGATAGCGAGGAGTTTCCAAGACTTTCTCTGCTAGCGATGAAAAGGAGCCGAACCAAGAGGCTACCCAAACAAGTCCAAAAATTGACATGAGATTCTAGATTCTATTTGTAGTAGTCGATACATTTAACTGTGGAGTATCATAAAGTTTTTGTAAAGCTAAAATATCTATCTAAGGTAAAGAAACATTTACTGATAAGAAAATTTGATCCCTGATCATCAACCTTCAAACTTCAGCAGGTTAAATAAGGGTTTCTAGTATCAAATCGCAGCCATAACGATAGGGTTGAGATAGGTCTAAAATCACAAGCTAAATGAACGCTCTTCGTATGCAAGCCGTCCAGTTACCTATTATTCCGGTGGTAGGAGAACTGATACGTAAGTGTCCGGGTACGATTTCTTTAGGTCAGGGGATCGTTGACTATGGACCACCGCCGCAAGCGATCGCTCAAATCACTCAATTTCTGAGTCAATCTGCCAATCACAAATATCAGGCTGTAGAGGGAATTGCAGAATTACAGAGCGCGATCGCCCGTAAACTTGAAGCCGAAAACGGGATTTCTCTAAATCCTCACAGTCGAGTTGTCGTCACCGCCGGAAGCAACATGGCGTTTATGAACGCTGTGCTGGCGATCACCGATCCGGGAGACGAACTCATTTTGCAAACTCCCTATTATTTCAATCACGAGATGGCGATCGTGATGGCTAGCGGTCGCGCTGTTTTGGTACCTACTGATAAGAACTATCAGCTTCAGACGGATGCGATTCGAGCCGCAATCACCGAGAAGACTCGGGCGATCGTAACGGTTTCACCTAACAATCCGACGGGGGCAGTTTACTCAGAAGTGGCTTTGCGAGAGGTGAATGAGATGTGTCGATCGCACAACCTCTATCACATCACCGACGAGGCGTATGAGTATTTCACCTATAGTGCTGATCATTTCTCGCCAGGGTCAATTCCAGAAAGCGGCAAGCATACCATCTCGATTTATACGCTCTCAAAAGCTTATGGGTTCGCCAGTTGGCGCATCGGATACATGGTTTTGCCGAAGCACTTATCAGAATCGGTGAGAAAAATCCAAGACACGATCGTGATTTGTCCTCCCGTGATTTCTCAATATGCAGCTTTAGGCGCGTTAGAAGCAGGTGCGTCATTTTATCAAGAGAAACTAGCAGCGATCGCTCAAGTGCGTGAGATTGTCTTGCAAGAACTCGATCGGATTCCTCATTTGTGTACCGTTCCTCCTGCAAAGGGCGCGTTTTATTTTCTAATTAAAGTCCACACCGATCTGACCTCAATGGAGTTGGTTGAGCGCCTAATTCGTGAGCATGGTGTTGCAACCCTTCCAGGCTCTACGTTTGGTTTAGAGTCGGGCTGTTATCTGCGAGTTGCTTATGGTGCCTTACAAAAAGAAACGGCGATCGTCGGCATCGGGCGGTTGGTGCAAGGGCTGAAAACGATTTTAGAAAAGGGGTGAGTTTATCCCCATCTCGCGGTAAAAAAGAGAGTAGTGAGCGTTAAACCTTTTATGCTTTCCAGTCCGACTTCTCTGAGCGCTGCTTTACCAATCGGCTGTTTGCGTCGTGTTCATCACTTTGCAATCAACGTCAAAGAGATGCAGCGATCGCGTCATTTCTACGGCAAAATTTTGGGACTTCATGAATTAACTGGGGCAGAGGTGCCCGAAACGTTGAAGGCAGAAGTTGCCGCCGGAAAAGTGGCAAACTTTAGAACGCCAGACAGCACTATTCTCGATCTATTTTGGGAGCCAGACTTATCTCCGCCCAACCCTGATCCTCAGCAGCAGTTCACTCGCGCTAACCATCTTGCGTTTGATATCGCACCTCAGTTTTTTGATCAGGCGGTTGACGTGTTGCACCAAAATGAGGTTTTGATTGACCACGGTCCCGTTAGTCGTCCGACTGGGAGAGGCATCTATTTCTATGACCCCGATGGGTTTTTGATTGAAATTCGCTGCAATGCTGAATGAGTTTCTTGGCGACGTGAGAGCGGTCACAGACCCTTTCTCTCAAATACAGAAATCTAAGCGAAGTTGAGTAGCTGTAATCCGTAGAAACCCCTTTCAGCGTCGCCGTGAGTCTAATTTTCCACATTACGCATAAAGAGCAGTGGCAACAGGCACAGCAGCAAGGGTTTTATCGCTGTGATTCCTTAGAATCTGAAGGCTTTATCCACTGCTCCAGACGCGAACAAGTCGTTTGGGTGGCAAATTCGTTCTACCGTGCCCAAACCTCGCTCGTGCTGTTGGGCATTGATGCTGCTAGAGTTCAAGCCGAAATTAAACACGAAACGATTGAAAATGGCGAACAATTTCCCCACCTTTATGGCGTGTTGAACTTGGATGCAGTGGTAGATGTTTTGGATTTTGTGCCCGGAGAGAATGGGATGTTTGAGTTGCCAGAACTAGACGTTTGAAGCAGCGTGAGGCGAGGCTGTAATTAAAGCTATCCTCCCAATTCGGGACAATAGTGGGTCACTGCCAAACTTGCAGTAATCTGCTGTCTGGCTTGGGCATTGGGAGCAGCATCATAGGATATTAGCGCTCTTCTGCGGGTCTCTTGGGCAGCAGCGCCTCTCAACCTGATGACTCGACAGGTGCTTTTAGCGGCGGCGATCGCGCTGGCTTGATTTTGCCCAATGTATTGACTCAGCGCTTGGCTGACTGGCGTTGGATATCCGCTTGCCAATTTCTGAAAGCTGCTCAAAAATGCCGCATCTGAGGATAAGGGTGGGGAAACAGACTGACCACACAGTTTAGAAAGATCTACAATTCCGTGATTTGAACTTTGGAAGTAACAGGGATAATCAGCTTCTTGAGCCAGAACAGAAGGGATCGATAGCAGGAAAAAACAAAGTGCTGTGATGAAGGCGATCGTAAGTTTCATAAAAGAACCCTATGAAGAAACAACTCATTTAAGCGAAGGCTCAGTGTGTAGTCAACAGCTTCAGGAATCTGTTTATTTACTATTAAGGTAACAATATCTTCTCCAGCAAATAACTTGTATTTGTTAAGGAATACGAACAATAGTTCCTGGCTTGAGAAGGTTTCTTCGATTGGTTGAGACTATTTCTCAATAAAGCTCTGTCAGAATTAAAACTTTACAAACATTAAACGAATTTACATAGAAAATAGTAGACAAGAAAATTATTACACTACTCTCAAGCCAAGTAAGACTGTGTAGCTATTTGGCGAAGAAGAACTGTAACTATTTCACAGTTCTTTGTCTAGTAATGATTTCGATAACGCTTTAAAAGGCTTGTAGAGAGTCCGAAACATTTCTACAGGATGAGCGCTCACAGCATCCATCTACTTAGAACTCGCTCGAAGTAAGTCTTACAAATCTTAAAAATAAAATTCACAGACGCAAAAGCATTCAATTAGCCATTCTTTGAATTAGGCACTGTTGAAATCAACGAGAGGTCTAGCTTTTGCGAGCAGTTGAATCAAATTTGAGCAGGAGAACTTCATGCGTCATCGTCGTACAATTTTTTTGTTTTTCCTTAGCCTTTTGGTCAGCTTTTTGGCGCTTCTGTTATCTAACCTTTTGATGAAGCCAAGTGCCTCGATCGCCACTTCACCATTGCTTACCCCTGCCCCAATTCAGCCAATCGGTTCCTATGATTATTTTGGGCGATCGTTGACGGCTCAAGAAGCTGCTAATCTGGTTCGCGAAAAAGGGCTGAACCCCAACAGTTCAACGTCTTATGCTCGAATTGGGGCAGTAAAAATTACTCAGCAACTCATCGATAGAGGAGAGAAAATCTTTCTCGATCGCAAAATTGGCGATACTTTTGGTTTGCAGAAAGTGTTTGGTTTTGGGCAGGGTGTCGCCAAAGTTTTGCCAGAATTTACCGTGGCGATTCTCAAATTAGGAGGACAACCCACCAGCAATCTAAAAATTGTGCTTCAGAAGAATATTACTCTAGGAAATCAAACCCTTCCCAAAGGAACCACCGTCAGTACTGGGCTAGATGTGCCTCGCGGGGGAGTGCTGCCGATCGGACTCAAACTAAGCGGAGACTTAACCTGTGCCGTGTGTCATGTGGCGCTTTCACCCAAAGGCGATCGTCTCAAGGGAGTGCCTAACGGGGATCTCGGCATTCCTTTATTAATCGCGCTGGCTCCCAACTCAGCCGCAGGATTTGCCCGTCTGAAGTTCAATCCGCTTGACCCACAGTATCAGGGCAATGGTAAGACCATCCTCGACAGCACTGGTCAGATGGTGAGGCTTCCCGATCCCCAAAAGTTTGAACAGGCGTTCGACAATGCGGTGTTGGCAGTTCCTTATGGTCACTTTGAGAGTTCACCTGATGGCATTGATAATACGACTCAGATTCCAGCAGTGTTTACCTTTAAGTCGGGTCCTTATACATCAGGCGGAGAGTTTGCGGTGGGTCCGTTTGGCGGCTTGAGTTCAGTCAATAATGGCGTTCACTCTTCGGAGATTAACTTGCTGGCGGCGGCGCAACGAAGTGCAGAAACCCTGGGACTCGATCGCGAAGTCTACCTGGGCACCGTGCTGCAAAATGCGGCTGATCCCAAAATCCGGTTGCCTGAAGGGTCGCCTGTTAAGCCCTCCGATTGGCTAAGAAAGGTAGCGCCAGATCCCGCAAAAGCCGAACTCGAAGATCAGATTGCGGCTCCGGGTTTAGGGAGCTATCCCAATCTCAAACTATCGCTGTTTACTTACAACGGTCTGATTTTCAGTCCCAATACGTTTAAGTTAGATATTGCCAGTGGTCCGTTCTTGTTTGCGGCAAATGCGATGGCGGCGTGGCAAAACAGTTTGGTGCCGCCGCCTAACCAAACGATTCAGAACCAGCAAGCCTTGCAGAGTGGCTCGGTCGATCGCGGTGCCCAAGTCTTTGAACAAGCCCAGTGTCTTGCCTGCCACAAAGCACCGTATTTTACGGATAACAAGATTCACCCGATCGCTGAGATCAAAACCAATCGTGCCCGCGCCGAGTCTCGCCTTGCTCAAAATGATTTGCTCGTCCCGCCCAAAATCTACACGTTGAACACCTTGGTGCCGATTTCAGGCAATGCCGAAGTCATCGACGTGCCAACCGAGGGAATTTCTGACACACCGACTACGCTGCCCAAAGGGTTGCTTCCAGACGGTGGCTACAAAACGCCGTCGCTTCGAGGACTTTACCTGACGGCACCCTACCTACATGACGGCGGAGTTGCCGTTCGTAAAGGGGCGCTGCAAGTTGGGGCAGATGGCAGTTTTGGGATTGCTGACCCTAGCGGACTGGGACTCTCAGGCACCCTCAGCCAAGCGATTCCGGCAGATGCGGCAGATAGTTTGCGGGCACTGCTCGATCGCAACCTCCGTGCCCAAGTCATTGCTGCTAACCAAGCGAATCCGGCTCTTCAGTTAAGCAATCTTGACGGCACAGGTCATGAATTTTATGTCGATTCGTCAACTGGATTCTCGACCTCTCAGCAAAACGATCTCGTCAATTTCTTGATGGCACTTGACGACAACCCAGGCAGCTTTTAGGGTCAAGCTGTTACTAACAAACCCGGTTCACCCGCCGCTAGTCCTCTTTTGGACTCAATCAGTTACTCTGATGTGGTTAATGCAATCGGGTTTTTTAGTATTGTCTAGTAGTTCTAGCAGTCCACCTGTGAGATACGATGGGGAGAATTAAACTCTCTAAACTGTCTCAAGTTATGGAATCGTCGGACAGTGCATCAGAAAAACTTGCTTTGAGCGAGATTGATACCGCGTTGAAACGCCTGATCAAAGTCTGGGCTGCGGTCAAGAAATCGCGCAAAGAGTGGGACTTTAAAACCTCGACGCAAACGCTAGAGGTGTTGACAGAAGAACTCGATAAACTAGGCGATCGCTGGGTTGAGCAACAGACCGTGATTCGCGAGGGGCTGCAAGCCGACCAGGATTTTGTCTCGTCTGATCAATACCCAATTGAGTTAGAAAATGCCCTCAAAGCGGTAGGAATTCCGGTTAGAGGTGAATTTCCTAACTATGAGTTTCCTCCCTTTAAACTCACGTTTAGCCGTGACCAAGGCGTAGTGAAATTGAGTGTAGGGCGACGATCGCAGCAAATCAAAGCCTTTGCACCCGAACAGTTAGCCCCTTGGGTCGCCGGACAGTATCGACGAGTGATTGATAGCAAGTTCGACGCATCGCGCTTTTGCCGAGAACTGATCAGCACCTATGAAATGTTGAATCGGCTGATGCTCCAAAAAGAGGAGGTTGTGTGGGGGCAGTCTGTTCCGCTTAAAGATATTTATCGCCTCTTGACGCTGAAGCAGTCCACTAAACAAGATTATCCTGAGCCGCTATTTATCTACGATTTGGCTCGATTAAAAGAACAGACTGAAATTCGCTACGATCGCTATCAGTTTGAGCTAGAACCCTCTCGTAACCAGGCTAGTAGTTTTTTGCTGGTCAATAGTCAGGGGCAAGAAAGTCGAGTCAGCACGCTGGTGATTCATCTCGTTGAAACAGAGGAATAGGGCTGCCGATGCAAATTGACGAACTGGATATTGAGGTGTTGCTGTCGGGTCAGCCTCCGGTCAGTCAGGAACTTCTAACGGGAATGACGCTGGGGCACGATCGCTGGCTCGATTATCTTCATGAACACTATCTAGCAAACTACATTGCCGATGGTGGCAGCAAGGTCAAAGTGTTAGTCGGCGGTGTCGGAACAGGAAAAACACATCTGTTGCGCTGTGCGCTGCAAGATGCCAAAGCCAGGGATTATCAAACCGTCTATCTATCAGCGCGAGAATACCGTCTGAATGATTTGCCAGGATTTTATCGGGCGATCGTGCAACAACTCGACAAAGAGCGCTTGGTGAGTGGTCTGTGTCAACTCGTCACCAAAAGACTGGGCTACGGACAATACGATGACAGCGATCATATTCTGTCTTTATTGATTGAGGATCAGGGACTAACTCGCGATTTGGCAGTGCATGAGATCAAACGAGCGATTGGAATGACGCTCAGAGATGTCGATTTTGGGTCGTCGTTTCGGGCGTTTGCTTACAATGTGATTAGCAATCGATTGATCAGTGGCAATGAAGATAGCATCCGGCTAGCGCTCAAGTGGCTGTCGGGTGAGAAACTAGAACGGCATCAAAAGCAATCGACTCTACTTTATGAACGGCTGCAAAAACCGAACGCCCGCTACTGGTTAAACTCCCTAATTCGGCTGCTGCATTTGGCAGGAATGACGGGGCTAGTGGTCGCGATCGACGATTTAGAAGTCATGACCGAACGCCATCCCGAAACTCGCCGCTTTCGATACACTGCGAACGCCATCAAAGACACCTGCGAACTGTTTCGCCAAATCATTGATGATGTGGAATTGCTCGATCATTTTCTGCTATTGCTGGCAGGTCGGCGAGAGATGATCGAAGACGATCGTCGGGGTTTTAAAAGCTATGAAGCGCTGTGGATGCGATTACAAACCGGCTTACTGCCGATCGACCAGTTCAATCCCCTCTCAGACATCGTAGATACCGACAGTCATCTGGTCGCCCAAGGCAAAGGCTTTCCTCAACAGGTGCAGATGAGACTTCGGCGATTATTTCAAGAAGCAGGATTTGAGGTGGTCGATCGAGATCTGCCCGCGCTTGATGACTACAGCCAACTGCGTGCCAATGTGATTGGCGCAACTCTGATGGCACTCAGCGACGGATGAACCGAGTCAAACATCAACTAAATTGAGGTAAACGCAATGGAGCGATATGACGCTCACCGCAGAAAATCGATCGCCGTTGTCGAATCTCTCCGCGCTGGAATTCCCACCCGCACCTCAACGAGAGAATTGCCCGATTTGCGAGAGTCCCTAACCAACCTAATTCGACAGGATTTAGAGCAGTTCTCTCAGAGTAAGCCCCCCCCAGGACGATTAGCGTGGGGACCCTATGGACAAGGTAAAACCCACGCCCTGACGACTGTTGAACACGTTGCCCTAGATTTAGGATTTGCAGTCAGTCGAGTGTCTCTCAGCCGAGAGGTGTCGTGTCATCACTTGCTCAACTTTTATGGACGAGTCGCCTCGGTGCTTCGCACGCCCGATTCTAAACTAGCAGGACTGACCAAAGCCTTAAGCTCTAAAAAAGCAGGAGATTTGCTCAACAGTCCTCTAACTGAGCGCGATCGCTACAGTCATCCGCTCCCAGAGATCGTGTTGGAAGACTATTTTTTCACCTCTGGCGAAGAACAAGATCTTCTCTACGGCGATTTGATGGGAACGCGAATCTCCAGCCCCGAACTGAAGCGCATCCATCGCAACAGCCGGGGTGAGTCGCTGCCCAAATTTGAAACGAACTTTCGCACCACGCAGCACGGAAGCGCCTACTTTGGGGTGATGGCAGATGCGATCGCGCTCTGTGGCTATAAAGGTTGGGTGCTGTTGCTCGATGAAGTCGAGTTGATTGGGCGACTCGGCAAAGTCGGACGGCTTCAGGCATATCGCAATCTCAACTGGCTCTTAAACTGGTCAAATCGTCCCGTGCGTCGAGATGGGGATCAAGAGTTATTATCCGAGAATCCCTACCCGATTTACACCTTCGGAGTCGTTGCCTCCAGTTTGCGGAACGATGTCTGGTTTAGCGGCACCAGCACACCGAGCGCTAAAAACGATCGCAGTCAAATTCCTGAGTTGGCGATCGAGAAATTCGGCAGCGAGGCGGGGCAGGTGATGCAAAATTTTTTTGAAACCGCGATCGGGTCTACCTGTCCCACCATTCGCCCGTTAGAAACTAGCGGGTTAATTGAGTTACTCGACCACTTGGTTAAACTTCACGGCGCAGCCTACGCCTGGGATGCCAAGCTAGACGTACCAGGGTTAATTCGGACGATCGGGAGCCAACCCATTCGCACTCATATTCGGGCAACCTTAGAAGCGTTAGATATCGCCTATCTTTATCACGAAGACGTAAAACTAGGCGCGACCGATCTGCTCGAAGCTTCCCTGCAAGAACAGGCAGATTTCTTTGCGATCCCCGAAGAATCAGACCCTTAAAACCCGTGCGATCCACTCAGCTTTTGTTAAGATTTACTTACGATTTTCACCGATTCTCTCTGGAGCCTCCCTCATGTTGCGACTCGAACACGTCAGCAAAATCTATCCGACTGGCGAAGTATTGAAAGATATCAACTGGGAGGTCAAAGTTGGCGATCGCATCGGCTTAGTCGGGGTCAACGGGGCAGGAAAATCGACGCAACTTAAGATCGTGGCAGGCGAAATGGAGCCAACGACAGGCGAGGTGATTCGTCCTGCAAGCTTGCACATCGCTTATCTGACGCAAGAATTTGAAGTCGATCCGACGCGCACGGTCAGAGAAGAATTTTGGCGCGCTTTTGAAGAGGCAAATGACGTTCACGAGGCGCTAACCCAAGTGCATCGTGACATGGAAACCGCCAATGCTGACGAGTTAGACAAGCTGATCCACAAAATGGACAAGCTGCAACGGCGGTTTGAAGGCATGGACGGCTATGGATTAGATGCTCGAATCGAGAAAATCTTGCCAGAGCTGGGGTTTGAGATTGAGGATGGCGATCGTTTAGTCAGCGCCTTTAGCGGCGGGTGGCAAATGCGAATGAGTTTAGGCAAAATTCTGCTGCAAAAGCCCGATTTGCTGCTGCTCGACGAGCCGACCAACCACTTAGATCTAGAAACGATCGAGTGGTTAGAAACCTACCTCAAAGGGCTGTCAACCCCGATGGTGATCGTCTCCCATGACCGCGAATTTCTCGATCGGCTCTGCACCCAAATTGTTGAAACTGAACGCGGGGTTTCGACGACCTATCTTGGCAACTACTCCGCTTATCTGCTGCAAAAGCAAGAACAGCGCGATGCCCAGATGAGCGCCTTCGAGCGTCAGCAAAAAGAATTAGAGAAACAACAGACTTTTGTCGATCGCTTCCGTGCCAGCGCCACTCGCAGCACCCAGGCAAAAAGCCGCGAGAAGCAACTAGACAAAATCGAGCGCATTGAAGCGCCTGACGGTGACGTGCGAGGGCTGCATTTTCGCTTTCCGCCTGCTCCTCGGAGTGGGCGAGAAGTGGTGACGATTGAGAACCTGGTTCACACCTATGGAGATAAAATCCTGTTTTTGGGAGCCGATCTGGTAGTTGAGCGGGGCGATCGCATTGCCTTTCTCGGACCCAA
The DNA here is from genome assembly GCA_038231055.1 of Leptolyngbyales cyanobacterium. Taxonomy (GTDB): domain Bacteria; phylum Cyanobacteriota; class Cyanobacteriia; order Leptolyngbyales; family Leptolyngbyaceae; genus Phormidesmis_A. Next base: position 3,237 of record JBBRMC010000018.1, on the reverse strand, counting down.
CGGGGCAGGCAAATCGACGTTACTCCACTTAATTACAGGCGCAGAACAGCCCACTGATGGCAGCATTAAGCTAGGGGATCATAACGTCATCCCTAGCTATTTTGAGCAAAACCAGGCTGAAGCACTCGACTTAAACAGAACGGTCATCGAAACCATTCATGACGAAGTTCCTAAATGGACAAATGAAGAAGTTCGGACGCTTTTGGGACGATTTTTGTTCAGTGGAGATACCGTCTTTAAAAAGGTGGAAGCCTTGAGCGGAGGCGAAAAAGCACGGTTGGCTCTGGCAAAAATGCTGCTTCGTCCCGCCAATCTGCTGATCTTGGATGAGCCGACCAATCACCTGGATATCCCAGCCAAAGAGATGCTAGAAGAAGCTATTCAAAACTATGATGGCAGCGTGATTATCGTCTCGCACGATCGCTATTTCATCTCTCAGACCGTTAACAAAATTGTAGAGATTCGAGACGGTGAACTACGGCTCTATCGCGGCGATTATCACTACTATCTCGATAAAGTTGCTGAAGAAAAAGAGAAAGCTGAGTTAGCGGCGATCGAAGCCGAAAAATCTGCCAAAGTCGAAGCAAAGCGAGACAAACAGAAAGAGAAAGAAAAGACAAAGAAAGCCCAGAAAAGCCGTTGAGTCCGGTAGAAAGGTAGGGGAGAGGCAATACCCATATCTAGTTGTAGATGCAGTGTTTTTGGTCTCCGATTAGGATTGAAAAATATCCCCATAAAACACTTTAATGGTTGAAATTTGCTCAGTTCTTAAGCAGCTTGTTGACTTACGAGAGTTCAAGAAATAGCTGTGCTCAGGAGCTACCTATTTTAACCATCTCGACAGGGGTGGTATGATTCTCTACGAAATTGTTCATTAGAAGGGCATTTTATATGGCGCAGATGCCTGTCTCTCCTGTAGTGCTGGTCATCTTAGACGGTTGGGGTTACCGCGAAGAAACAGACGGGAATGCCATTGCTGCTGCTAAAACGCCAGTGATGAATAGTCTGTGGGCAGCCTATCCTCATACGCTAATCCGCACCTCTGGCAAAGATGTTGGGTTACCAGATGGTCAAATGGGTAACTCGGAAGTCGGTCATCTCAATATTGGGGCTGGCAGAGTCGTTCCTCAAGAGCTTGTGCGAATTTCAGACGCGGTTGAAGATCGCAGCTTATTGAGCAATCCCAATTTAGTCAAAGTCTGCCAGGAAACGCAGCGTCACCAAGGCAAACTGCACCTTATCGGGCTGTGTTCAGATGGCGGCGTGCATTCTCACCTCAGTCATCTATTTGGCTTGCTTGACTTGGCAAAAGAACAAGGGATTCAAGACGTTTGCATTCATGCCATCACCGATGGACGAGACACTCAGCCGACTGAAGGCGCAGACGCGATTCGACGACTGCAAGACTATTGCGATCGCGTCGGCACAGGTCGCATTGTTACCCTTAGTGGTCGTTACTACAGTCTCGATCGAGATCACCGATGGGATCGGGTAAAACTGGCGTATGAGGCAATGACTCAGGATGGCGAAGGCGACGGGAGATCGGCGCTAGATGTGCTGAAAGGCTCCTATGCTGAAGGCAAAACTGATGAGTTTGTGATACCGACGCGGATCGCTCCGGGGGCAATCAAACCTGGAGATGGGGTGATTTTCTTTAACTTCCGCCCCGATCGATCGCGTCAACTGACTCAAGCGTTGGTCGATCCTAAGTTTAAGGGCTTTGAGCGAGAGCAGATTCGTCCCTTGCCCTTTGTGACCTTTACGCAATATGATCCCTCGCTTCCCGTTTTGGTGGCGTTTGAGCCGCAGAACTTGAACAACATTTTGGGCGAAGTGATTTCTCAGCATGGATTGCGTCAATTTCGTGCCGCTGAAACTGAAAAATATGCCCACGTCACCTACTTCTTCAACGGTGGATTAGAAGAGCCGTTTCCTGGTGAAGAGCGCGAATTGGTACCCAGTCCGATGGTGATGACCTACGATAGCGCTCCAGCGATGTCGGCTGAGGCAGTCACAGATGTGGCGATCGCAGCGATCAAGAAGCGCCTTTATTCGTTGGTCGTCATCAACTACGCCAATCCTGACATGGTGGGGCACACCGGACAGATGGATGCAACCGTGACAGCGCTCGAAGCAGTGGATCACTGTTTGGGTCGCCTGTTAGAGCAGATTAATCGCGCTGGGGGGACTGCAATCATCATCGCTGACCACGGCAACGCTGAGCTAATGTGGGACGAAAATGGAAATCCCTGGACGGCTCACACTACCAATCCGGTGCCGTTTATCCTCGTCGAAGGAGAAGGACTAAAGATTCCTGGACACGGAACAGACGTTCCTCTTAGGGAAGATGGGCGACTTGCAGACATTGCACCAACGATTTTAGATATCTTGAGGTTGCCGCAACCGACTGAGATGACAGGTCGATCGATCGTTGAGTCTGCCGAGTTTGATGTGCGGGCAAATCGAACTCCGGTCAAGATTGCGCGATAATGCAAGAATATACGTTGAGTTTTGAACTGATTTCGATCGCTGAGTTCAAACCTTAACTTGGCTCACTTTTTAGTTAGGCTCGTCGTCATGACACTGATTTTGGTTTTAAAAACGGTTTGGATGGTTTGTGCAGTGGGAATCATTATTCTCGTGTTGCTGCACAGCCCCAAGGGAGACGGCTTGAGCGGGTTGGGCGGACAAGCTCAATTGTTTACGAGCACCAAAAGTGCTGAGACGACCCTCAATCGTGTGACTTGGACGCTCACTATTCTCTTTATTGGGTTAACGATCGTGCTGAGCGCTGGTTGGCTAGGTCGATAACCCTTGGCTAACCGAAGCCTACGTCTGAACAAAAAGCACTCTCTCGCAATAATTTGCGCGGCTGGGTGCGCTTTGCTGATCATATTTTTGCAGTCTTCTTCGATCGCTCAAAATCTCCTGCCAGCCCTCAAAGTTCATCCTCTTCCACCCACCTTGGTGCAGTGGAAAGACTTGGGAAATCAGGGAGACTATTTCAATCAAATTCAAAAGACTCAGCCTGATTACTTGATCTGGTCGCAGTTTCCAGTCAAGGTCTATGTGCAGCCGATCGAGGAGTCAGAAGCCGCCAATCCTGCCCGTGCCCAGGCTTGGGTCAAGGCGGTGACGCAAGCAGTGCAAGAATGGACAGTCTATCTTCCTTTACAAATAATTGAGCAGGTGCAGGATGCTGATATTGTCGTGCGGCGATCGTTCCTGCCCATGCGG